>CAIMUU010000085.1 GCA_903844835.1 uncultured bacterium
CTCCGTACCATTGCCATATCATTCGATATGATTCAGCTACGTCGGAATACAACAGATATTATATACTTTACTCTTTAGATTAGTCAACTAGATGATGGTTTTTAATAATAATGCAGAATGGGTATTAAATTAGTATATAATACGCTTATGTATACAACTTACTTTACAACCAACACTCTAACATCAACCACAACTAGCTCGTCATCTGATACGCTAGCCTTACTAATATCACAGTTCATGGCGTACACGATTTTTTATATTATTTTGTACGTATTTACCTCTATTTGTAATGCTCAGATATTCAAGAAGGCAGGCGTCAAGCCATATATTGCCTGGATTCCATTCTATAATACGTGGAAATTTCTTGAAATCGGCGGACAGAATGGTGCATATATTTTCTTCAACTTAATACCTTTTGTCGGCGCGATTATATATGCAATATTTGCCTTCATGGCTGCACATAGAATTGGCAAGAACCTTGGCAAAAGCGGCGCATTCTTGCTGTTGAATATTTTCTTATTCCCCGTATGGTACATTTGGCTAGCTGTTGATAAATCAAAATGGAAAGTCGTTAAATAAGACTTTTTTACAGACAAAATCTTGTTTGCAACAATCTGACATCACAATACGACATACTGATAAGTTTCGACTCTTACTCAGCACGCAGTGCTTCGATTTGAGAGGCGAGGCTGGCAATACTAGACCAACTAGCCCCTTCGGTCATAATTACCAATACATACGTCCCGGTTGGGCAGTAGACAATTGCAGCATCGTGGAGTAGCTCGTCCAAGAACCCAACTTTATCAGCAACAACAAACTCGCCTAGGCCCGACGGGATCCCAAGCCGATAGACATTTGACTTCATTGCGCCAATCAACCTATCGCGACTTGACTGTAGGTTGAGTATTTGGCCCATCTGCAATTGTCCCAAAAAAAGCATTAAATCAGAAGGCGTAGTCTTTATGCCACCAGACTCTAAAAACGTTGTGTTAATACAGCCAATTTCGTGTGCATCATTAGTGACATTAATAAGGCCGACCTTATCCAATATAGCTTCGGCGCAAGTATTATTAGAATATGCAATCATATCATAAAAACAGGTTGAAAGATTGTGGCCATTTACTATATTATCTGACCAACTCCAGGTGCCAGACTCAACTCTTTTTAGGGTGCTGTATGCCACATACAATTTATAAGTACTGGCCGTGATAAAAACATTAGTATCATTATACGAAGCTAGCCGATTTTTATCAGATAGCTCAACCATCGATACTCCATATACCCCAGAATGATCACTATCAAATTGGGCAATCAAAGCCGATAGTTCAGCGTCGGCCGGGCTATAACTTCGACTATAAACAATAGAGGGCGGTGTAGATGCAAATACGGCAGAGGCTTTTTTGTTAGTCCCATCAAGATAACCTTTGATATCACCTATTGTATCTTGGACATCAAAGACTTTCCCGGTAACGCCAACATCTCTTGATTTTTCAATAAAATTATAGGTATTAATTGTTGTTATTCCTGGGTCAATATTAATAAGCGGGGCAATATTATCGTTCAAAAATACCGAGGCCCTGTCAGTATTAACCGAATACGCCAAGCTCGTGTCATCAGAACGAAAATCGAGCCAACTCAAAACTTCCGAGCTTGAAATCACCTGCTCAGAACCAATTACCGTAAGAGGAAACCCAACGCCGACTTTTTGCATTAAGCTATCGGCTAGATTTTGAGCCGTAGCATCGCTAACGGCCGGAGCAATCTCGTCAACTGGTACGATTGCCTTATAACTGCCACCCAACTCAGGAGTTATCGTCGAAAGTGCATCATAAACTGCACCAATCTCACAACTGGCACCATAATACGACTCAACAACCTCAAGACTTGGGCCGGATGCCAACAAGGTCGCATCCTTCGGCTCAATGTTGCAGGCGCCACTCATATTAGCAGAAATATAACTGCTTAATATGCCTTGATCACGGCTAAATTCTGGGTCAGCAACCTTGTCTGTAAGATAATGAGCCCAAAAAATAGATGTTGGCACAATTCGCAAATACCATGGGTAGCTAATGCTATCAACTCTCGCCTGGTTACTGATTATTAACCCAATATCTATCGGCTTTGGTGAACTAAATTTTTTACCCATAGGACCAAGGTATATTGGGATGGCTTGCCCATTATATTCACCATCAAGCTGGCTAATGGCATCAACTTTTTTCCAACCGCCCAAACTAATACCATCAATTTTTGAATAAAAAACCAACCTATCGTTAGGGTAGGCTAGCTGCAGGATTGTAATTAAAACCCATATAACGCCTAGGCAAATTATCAAAAACTTGCGCCAAGGTCGA
>CAIMUU010000086.1 GCA_903844835.1 uncultured bacterium
CGCTTAAGGATATTTGAATATATATTCTTGAAAGACATATGTAATCTAATTTAAGCATAATGCTACTTATATTTAAATAGCTTACTTAGCACATAAATCGAATTGGTTTTTAGATACTTGCGGATTGTAAGTTTTTATCGTATTTTATAGACAGGTATGAAAATAAAACAAACAATTATGGCTCTTGCGTTATTTATTTGTCTTGGCGGGTTTATTATTAGCCCAATTGCCTCGGCAGACGTTGGTGATCGATGTGGTTCAGAAACTCTAACGGTAGGCCAAAGTTGTTGTGGCGGAGTCGTGACTTCTTTGATTGATTGTCCAGGCCAAACCGGGGGTGGGCCAACTGAAAACTCTGGTATTTGGGGGATATTGCTGTTAGTAATCAATATCTTGACTGCTGGCATTGCTGTAGCTGCTATCGGCGGTATTGTCTACGGTTCAGTTCTTTACAGTACTGCTGGCGGTGATGCGGCAAATGTTAAAAAGGCCAAAGAAATGATTGTTAACGTCGTAATGGGCTTAGTCGCCTATGCATTTATGTATGCGCTACTGAACTATCTAATTCCTGGGGGGATATTATAATTATGAAAAATTGGCTTGTTTCTTTGGTGATTATAGTTAGTGGCTGTAGTGTTATATCGGCGACGATGATACCGCAATCAGTTGGCGCGACTGCGCCAGAAGATTGTAGCCAACGTTTTTTGGGCTTCCCTACTTGGTTCCGCGGTCTAATAGATCCAACTTCGACCGACTGCAGCATCATGAGCCCTGATGGTGACGGCCTAAGTAATTTTATTTGGCATATTGTACTTAACGTTATCGAGGCAGCTATGATGGCCGCTGGTTATGTGGCCGTCGCCTTTATATTATATGGCGGGTTTATGTATCTAACTAGCCAGGGCGAAGCCGCTAATGTGGCTAAGGCAAAGACTACTATCGAGAATGCACTTATCGGCTTGGTTATATCGTTGGTTGCGGTTGCGGCAGTAAACTTTATTATGGCGAGGTTGTTAATATCATGACGAGAATTGTTACTGAAATACCCGCTCTTTCGGCCGACGCAATATTAAGTAGCGTCCTAAATACGGTATATTTAGTGGCTGGCGTGGTGGCAGTTATAGTTATAATTATTGCAGGCTATATGTATGTAACCTCAAATGGTGATTCTGCCGTCGTCGTAAAGGCCAAGAATGCTATTACTTACGCCGTAGTTGGCTTGGTATTTATTGTTTTGGCATTTGCTATTACCTGGTTTGTGGTCGGGCGTTTTGTATGAGCAAGATAAAGTATCTGTTAGCAATGTTTGGTTTAATTGCTGGATTAGGCTTTGCCATGATGCCAGTTGGTGTAAGTGCTGCACCCTATGACCCATGCGCCGATGAGCCTAATGGCGTTTTATGTAAAAACAAAGATGCCGACATTATGATAAATGTAAAAAATATTGTTAACACTATGCTGTTTGTGCTGGGGGCTTTGGCGGTGACAATGGTTATTTTTGGTGGTGTTAAGTATGTGTTATCGGCTGGTGATGCAAAAAAGGTTGAAACTGCCAAAAACACAATATTGTACGCTATCATTGGCGTTGTGGTCGCCGCTCTTGCCGGTGTAATAGTCAACTTTGTATTGACTTCTCTGGTATAGACAATAACTTAAGTTATAATTTTAATTTATTTTAGACCTTAACAAGTATGAAAAAATCTGATATAAATAGAGTAAGAATTAATTCGCACTATTGCGAAAAGGAAATAAGAGAAATGAAGAAATCAATTAAAAATATTATCTCGGGGATTTTATTGGTCCCAATGTTGGCAATTGGCTTGATATCTACCATGCCAATTACAGCTTCGGCGCTAACTTGTGACGCCGGTTCGTCCCCTGCCGTTGCTGATCCGACCATGTGTGTTATTGACGCCTGTGTTTCTAAGGCAACAGTCGTAGAGTTGGGCCTTTGTGTCGCTAATGGCGGCAAAGAAGTCACCCCAGTGTTCGGCGCTGGTGGCATTTTCAACACAGTCACAAATATTGCTCTTTTCGTTATCGGAGCCCTGAGCGTGATTATGTTGATCTTCGGAGGTATTAAATACACTCTTTCCTCTGGCGATGCAAAGCAAGTCGAAGCAGCCAAGAACACAATCATGTATGCCCTTATTGGTGTCGTTGTTGCGCTTCTAGCCGGTGCAATTGTCAACTTTGTATTAACGTCGTTGATTAAGTAATAAGCTAAAAGAATTTCAATAAATAATCGCCCATCATATTGGGCGATTATTTTGTTGTATGGGCTCCCCTATCAAAAAAATAATAGCCCATTTATATGGGCGATTATTTATGAACTAAATACAATATTATTATTGAATCTGGATCTTTTTTGCTTGTTCTTGGCGAATCTTGTTGAATCGGATAGTTAGAACGCCGTCTTTGAGGACTGCTTCGACTTCGTCTTCCTTGACGCTAACTGGTAGGGCTAGAGTACGGCTAAATTCTCCCCAGTAGCATTCTTGGATATGCCAATTGATTGCATCGGTATCGTCGCCACTATTTAGGGTGCCACTGATAGTCAAAATGCCGTCGCTGATACTTACATCAAGTTCTTCTTTATTAACGCCAGCAGTGCGGGCTTTAATAACTAATTTATCAGCGGTCTCGTAGACATCGACTGCCAGCTGTCCTGGGAATTCTTCTTCGGAATCGTCCCAATTATTATCAGCCGACGCTGGTGCTAATGGGTTGTTTGACGACAAAGCGTCATCGCTTAGAAAAGCTGCGGTCAGCTCATCTTCTATTAATAGGTCATCATTTTGTTTGCGGGCCATGATATCCTCCACTTTCTCTAGGCTCTATTGACAAATCGTCCTTCACATTATAACGAACATATACAGTATAATCAACTGAGAATGACCCTTAAACGTAAAAAACACAATGCTAGATAGAGCCCTTTCATTTATTGCCCCACACCACTGTTGTGGGTGTGATAAAGTTGGGGGTCTGTTATGCGCTAATTGTATTAATTACATCAATGATGAGTCAAAAATGGTTTGTATTGCTTGTCGCCACCCAACTTCAGATATGTGGCTGTGTAAATCTTGCAATTTACCGTATGAACGAGCCTGGGTGGTTGGAGAACGGGATGGCGTTTTGCAACGACTAATTGGGCTATATAAATTTCAGCACGCCAGAGAGGCGCACAAAATTTTAGGCGATTTATTACTAGGGGTTTTGCCAGATTTACCACCTGAAACAATAATTATTCCTATGCCTACAGTATCTGGCCATATTCGTGAACGAGGTTATGACCATATGCTACTAATTGCCAGATATATGGCTCGCAGGCGGGGTTTAAAACTTGAGCGGTTATTATATCGTGCTACTGACACCAAACAACGTCAGGCCAGCGCAAAACAGCGTACAGTGCAGGCCATGCAGGCTTTTGCTGTTCGCGGTGATATTGCCCCGGATATACCCTATTTACTGGTCGATGATGTTATAACGACTGGTGCAACTATAAAGTATGCGACAAAAGCCCTGCGCGATGCTGGGGCTAAACATGTTTGGGTGGCTGTAATTGCAAGGCAAAGTCTAAAATAGTTTATCTTTGTTGGTTGTAGGTGTTAATGATATAATATGCGCTGGATAGGATACGAATTATTAAGTTTTCTGTTCATTTGGAGGGGTCGGATAGTGGTTTATTCCAGCGGTCTTGAAAACC
>CAIMUU010000087.1 GCA_903844835.1 uncultured bacterium
ACTTGTTGGTAGCTAGGGTGTAGGACTGAGGGTTAGTCGTAGTACTGGGAGTGTAGATGAAGTTAGTTGAGCTACTGAACTTTAGACAACGGGTGGTGTCTGGTACTGGTGTAGCTGGGCAGTTGTTGGCATCGAGAGTGATGGGATACATGGCATTGGTAGCATAGTAGAGCTTTAGTTGGGTAGAGTTACTAGACAGATCCGATTGAAGCGAGGCGAGCATAGCTCGGCCTGAGACACCGGAATAGCTGACGAGGGTGATGGCGGCTAATATGCCAATGACTGCGATGACGACTAGGAGTTCGATAATGGTGAAGGCGCGAGCAGATTTTAGATTATGGATTTTGGATTTTAGAAAACTCGAAGAAGTCAAAGTGGTAAAGACAGTGGCCGTGGAGAAAGGTCTTTTCATTAAGTAAATTATAGCATGAGCGAAATGAAAATGGTTAATAGTTCACATGAGGGGAGGGTTTCAAGATTCAGGCACCTGAATCTTGACACTTAACCATAACCACGATAATCTAAGACTATATTAATATTCTTTATAGGAGATATCACATGTCAAAATTTTTGAATAAGATTATGAAAAAATCGACTTCCGATTACAGAGGCGAATTATCCCGAGCCCACCTAATTATCGCGTTGCTTTCAATTTGCATCATTGTACTTTTGTCACTCGGCGTAGTTGAACCAGTCAAATACGACCAAACACTTGCAGCCGCTTGTGTCGTTCTACTCAGCATCGTGGCACTTATCTCGCTATATATGGTTTATGCGCTATCGTCCAAGAAAAAATGATAGTTCAAACGCTCTAGTAGTCTTGTAAAAACCAACCATAATCGTCATAATATCCCTAGATCAGTAATAGCAGTAGGGGGCAATATTAATCCAAGTATGTTAACTCGCTTTTGGCATCGCCGTATCTGCGAAGCGGCTTTTTTGATATCCTTCATTATTCTTGGCTTATATTTTTGGATGTTTTTTGACGTCAGACCAGCCTTAAGTAATTCGTTAGTTATAAATTTTCCGGCGGTTGTCATCGCTGGCGTAACAGCCATTATTAGCTTTGTGTCTTATTTGTGGGCTCCTAAAAAATTATTCTTTTATGCCTCACTTATTGTCTATCTATTATTATCGGCCACAACTGCAGCAATTATTGTCAGCACCGGCAACATATCATCGCCATTTATGGCGCTGTGGATGCTAATTAGTGTATTTGCTGGTGTTTTCGAGTTTTGGGGAATCTTGCCAGTATTCTTGACTACAAGTGTGTTCGTGGCTGCCCACTACATCAAGGGCGACTTTACGGTCGAGATGATAATTACCGTAGTTTTGGCTAGTCTATTGCCACTAATTATTGGTGGACTACTGTGGTACCAGAAAAAAGATTCTCAACAAGCTTCAGATAGCGACAATCAGCCGAATCAATACCGAGCCGATGAGCTAACCGAGTTAGCCAGTAAGTCCGAAGTTGTGATTAGCGCTATTGGTGATGGTGTTATTGCCGTTGACAGCAAGGGCACAATTCAACTGATCAACCCAGCTGCCCAAAGCATAATTGGCTGGGGTGACCAAGATGCTTTGTCGCTAAATTACAAATCAGTCCTGCAACTAGTCAACCAAACCAATGAGGCGCTTGATATAAACACCGACCCAATTCAGCAAGTCCTAAATACCAACCAGCAAATTCGCACCAACGACCTATCACTTCTTACAAAAAGTGGCAAAAAATTGATGATTTCATTAGTAGCGTCACCAGTAGGCGATATCGGCTCTGGCATTATCGCGGTTTTTCATGATATTACCAAGGAAAAGGCCGAGGAGCGCGAACAAGCCGAATTTATTTCAACTGCCAGTCACGAAATGCGCACACCGGTTGCCTCAATTGAAGGCTACCTAGGCCTAGCATTAAGCCCCCAGACCGCTCAGATTGACGACAGAGCCCGTGATTTCATCACAAAGGCACATGATTCAGCTCAGCACCTTGGGCACCTCTTTCAGGACCTGCTAGACGTCTCCAAGGCTGATGACGGTCGGATGTCAAACAATCCAAAGGTCGTAAATATGGTTACTTTTGTAAATGCCATTGTCCAAGGCTTGACGCCAAGTGCCACGGCCAAAGGCCTCCAGCTAATTTACAACTCAATGCCAAATGATAGTGTTATGGATAAGTCCATTGCCCCAATCTACTCTGTTAATCTTGATAATGACCATATCCGTGAAATTATCGATAATCTAATCGACAACGCTATTAAATACACATCCCAAGGGGCAATAGTTATCGAGGTGACAGGTGACGATGACCACATTGTAGTTAGCGTCAAAGATAACGGCATTGGCATACCAGCCGAAGATATGTCGCATCTATTCCAAAAGTTCTACCGTGTCGATAACAAAGACACCCGAGATATTGGCGGTACCGGACTAGGGCTCTATCTGTCACGCCGACTGGCCGAATTAATGGGTGGTCGTATCTGGGCCGAAAGCGTCTACACCAAAGGCAGTACTTTCTATCTTGAATTACCTAGGGTTAACCAGCAAGAAGCCGATTTGCTTGTCGAACAAGAGGCATTATTAGCTCAAAAGCCAACAGCTACACCTACCGCCGCCCCAGAACCGCCAAAGCAGGTAGTCGCATCTAGCGTCCCTCGTAGCCAAGCTCTAACACCTGAACAAATTGCAGCTTACGCCGCCCAACAAAGCGCCTTAGTAAAAGAACAACAAACCGTCACTCCACCAGTCGCAGGAACAGTCATAACAGCCTCAGCCGAAACACCCATAACAGCACCTGCCATTCCTGTCGCCGAAACAAACGTTCGACCTCAAACCGTATCTGTTCCAGCAAGGAAAACAAAATAAAAATGGATATAAACACAAGGACTATGGCATTTTTAAATATATTTGAGTACAATGGGGGTAAGCATGACTAAAATTCTATTAGTTGAAGATGACAAAAGTTTGCGCGAAATCTATGGCGTCCGATTAATTGCCGAAGGCTACCAAATTGCCTCTGCTGGCGATGGCGAACAAGCCCTGGCAATGGCCGTTAAAGAACGACCCGACCTAATTATCAGCGACGTCATGATGCCAAAAATTAGCGGCTTTGATATGCTGGATATTTTGCGAACCACCCCTGAAACCAAGAATCTCAAAGTCATTATGATGACCGCCCTCAGTAGTGAAGACCAACGTGCCCGTGGTGAAGCCTTGGGCGCTGACCGCTACCTAGTCAAATCCCAAGTCGGCATCGAAGATGTTGTTCGAACCGTTCATGATGTCTTGGCCGATTCACCAATAGCCGCGGCAACTTCAACCTCGTCCTTTTCAACTATGGCACCGTCGTCTGCAGTCGCTCCTCAGCCAACATCTACACTTCCGCCAACGCCAACACCTGAAGCGATGCCAGCCCCAGAGCCAAAACCTATTGTTCTACCAAAACCCAACGAAGTTATTACTCCAAGTCCTATGCCAGCACCAACCACATTTGTTCCACCAATGCCTGAGACTATTGAAATTCCTACTCCTACCGTAATGGCAACGCCAGCTCCAACAGTTGAGCCAAGTCCAAAACCATTTACTGCTCCTGCACCAATGCCATTTGTGCCACCAATGCCAAAACCCAACGAAGTTATTACTCCAAGTCCTATACCAGCACCTACCACTTCTGTACCACCAAAACCAACTCAAATACCTGTAGCATCTTTTTTTGAACAAAAACCAGTTTCAAATATCCCACCAATGCCTGCACCAGGGCCATCTGATGAAAAGATCATTCAACCTCCAGCCCAGCCACCAATGCTAGATATTTCAGATCTTATCAATCAAGAATTAAATGGCACTTCTGCCCCAACCAACCCAGCAGAACCAATCCAATAGATGCTTCAACTTCATCACTACGACCCCTCATATAATGATATTTTTAAGAGAGAAAGCGAAAAAATCGCTAAACTTTTAGTTGGCGATTATTTAATTGAACACATCGGCAGTACGGCAATCCCTGGGACTGACGGCAAGGGCGTTGTTGATATTATTGTTGCTTTTAATAGTATAGAAGAAATGCTTTCGGCCATAATAATTCTTGAGAAACATTATCATTTTATTGACGACAAGGTTGACCGTGACACTCGAATCTTTATGACATCCTCCGAAAAAGACAGTGGGGAAGGCGATATACACCTGCACCTAGTCTTAAAAGACAGCGATGATTATAATGACGCCATTTTGTTCCGCGATTATCTGATTAAACATCAGGACGCCAAACAAGCCTACGTCAACTTAAAATATGACATCCAAAAGAATATTACCAACGACCGAGCCGAGTATACCAAACACAAAGCCGACTTTATCCATAACATTATTGCCTTGGCCAAAACCAATTCCCATTATGGCGCCAAGCACTAATTAATGGCTAATCTGTTATAATAGGTCAAATGGAACCACTTTCATCAAATTCATTACGACTAAACAAATACCTAGCATTACAACTGGGCGTTTCTAGACGCGAAGCCGACAACCTAATAGCCCAACAAAAAGTCACCATAAACAGCAAAATTGTCACGCTAGGCGCCAGATTTAATGAAGGTGACAAGATAGTCGTCGATGGCAAAGCAGTCAAAGGCGCTACTAAATACGAATATATTGCCCTAAACAAGCCTTCAGGCTATGTCTGTTCGCGCAAACAACAAGACGATAATCCAACTATTTACGATTTATTGCCACCATCAATGCATCATCTCAAGACCGTTGGTCGACTAGACCTAGATACTAGTGGATTAATTTTGCTAT
>CAIMUU010000088.1 GCA_903844835.1 uncultured bacterium
CCAGCTATCAACCCGAAGTGTTGTCCCTGGCCCATAGCCGTATGGGTATGCACAACCCCAATAGCCACCATAAGCTCCAACCGTCTGCCAAGGGTACCCGCCAATACACCCCAAATTTCCAGTCCAATTTTTATATTGAAAACTACCATAAGTACCGGAATCAACATTCCCGCCCCTATCAATCAAACTTTGATAGTATGCCCGTTGTTGTGCGTTAATCTCGGCGACTTTTTGCTGATTATTAGCGACTAATTGCTGATATGCCACCTCTTGCCCTTGTGTTTGCGCAAGTAACTCTTGTTGTTGAACTTGCATAGCAACAAGGCCAGCCTTATCAAGTTGTTGTCTCTCAAGAACCGCCTTAACCTCAACCTGCTGTGCATCTAGCTGTGTTTTTAAATCTTTAATTTTAACTATTGTGGAAGTTAGTTCGCTTCGCACTGACGAACGATACTCTTGCTTATCAAGATAGTCACCAATATTCTTACTGCTTGCTAGCATTTCTAACGGCGTAATCTGGTCTTCAACATACATATTAGCAATTGTTTTACCCAAGGCATCTTGACCGTCTTTTATTTGCTTCTCGGTATCAGCAATCTGCACCACTAATTGATCGTGCTTTACTTGACTAATATCAATCTGAACTTGAATAACTGCCGCTTGGCTTTGTAGACTAGCAATTGCTGACTGCAAAGTAGCCGATTGAGCCGCCAGCAGTGCCGCTTGAGCATTATACTTTTCGATATCCTGTTGCAATGCAGCAATCCTGTCATCATATTGGTCTGCACTAACCTTTTGGTACATCTGGATTGGCAAACCAATCATAATTAAAATTGACATGCAAAATAGCATCAACCTACGAGCTAATTTTGGAATAAATAATTTCGAAAAGATTGTTTTCATATCTTTAAATAGCGACGAGTCGCCAATAATGACGAAACGACCCCAACAATTGACCCAACTACTATCATGGCCACAATAAGAAGTGGCCAGTATGAATTTGCTAACCCGATAGTTGAAGTGACAGAGATGTCATAACTCGCAAGTGTACTCGACGAACTAAACAGCCCCCAAATACCCAATCCAGTCGCAACAACAGCCGCAATTAGCCCATAAATTATTGCTTCAATCAGAAATGGACCACGGATAAATGACTTGTCAGCTCCAATTAGCTTCATCATTTGAATCTCTTCGCGACGATTGAATATTGCCATTCGAATTGTGTTAAAAATAATCAGCGAAGAAATTACTACAAAGACTGACCCAATCACCACACCAAGTTGTTGAATGAAATTAACAGCACGGCCAATCGTCTGGATCGCCGACTTACGCTCCCCAGCAAAAGAAGGAGCATGATCGGTACTTAAGTTTTCCAGCACCAAAGAATTATTATTAACAAAATCTTCAAGCTGAGTCGTATCGTTAATATCTACGACAATAACACTTAGTGTTGCCGGAAATGCATTTGTGGCATTATTTAGCGCCGCCAAAGCATCAATATCGTCTTTGTTGGTCTGAGCAAATTTGTCCCGAGCGCAACTTGCACCACAATAAGTCACCGATCGAACTGACGATAATTTTGACGCCTCAAGCACTAAATCCTCACCAGCCTTATCGGTTGTTTCGGTTTTAAGATATATCGACATTGAGACGTTATTACTTAACTCGCTAACCGTATCAATCAATATTATGCGGGACGCAAAAACTACAAACACAATCAACAAAGTGACCGTCATGACAGCGGTTGCCGCCACTGACAACCAGGAATTTCTAATAAAGTTATCTACGCCATACTTAACAATTCTAAAAAATGTCAGTAATTTACGGCGTGATTTTTTCTGCTGAGATATAGTTTTAGAATCAACTTTTTTTCGCGCAATCATTGCCTATAACTCCCCTCAGCTTGGTCGCCTGTAATTTTTCCATGGTCAAGCGTAATTACTCGTCGCTTTAATTTATTAACAATATCGGCATTATGCGTCGTCAGTAAAACTGTCGTACCATATTTATTTATCTTTTCAAGAAGTCGAATAATATCCCAACTATGTTTTGGGTCAAGGTTGCCAGTTGGCTCATCGGCAATTAAAATCTTTGGTTGCCTGACAACCGCCCTGGCGATAGCAACACGCTGACGTTCGCCGCCAGCTAACTGATGTGGAAATTGTTTTTCCTTCCCAGTGAGCCCAACTAATTCAATAACTTTTGGCACTGTATTTTTGATTTCATGACGTGTCATGCCGGCAATCTCAAGAGCAAAAGCGATATTTTCAAAAACAGTCCTTTGTGGCAATAATTTAAAATCTTGATAGACAACGCCAATCTTGCGACGAAGCATTGGAATACTGCTGTCTTTCAGCGTGTCATAATCAATTCCACCAACAACAATTTTGCCACTAGTTGGCTTTTCCTCTCGAGTCAATAACTTTAATAAAGTTGATTTACCTGCCCCACTAGTCCCAACTAAAATCACAAACTCCCTAGGTTCGATAAATAAACTGACCCGGTCCACAGCTGGACTGAGATCTTTTCCGTACGTCTTAGTTACCCTATCTAGTAGTATCATTACTCAGTTAATTATAACATAAGTAATAAAACCGTCAGATATTTTAAGTCAAATATTATTACTTGCTTTTATCGTCTAAAACTACTGAACTAGAATCCACGAAATCAGCATCTCCCTGGCTAATAAAGATATACTCTTTCCCATCAATTTCGGGTAATTCAACCTTTTTTTCTGCAATATATTTTTGCACATCAGCCGGAGCATCTTTGGCTTCAATCATATAAAACTCA
>CAIMUU010000089.1 GCA_903844835.1 uncultured bacterium
GAATACTACTGTCAAATTATTCGCTTTACTATGATTTGTATAGACAGCTGGGTCGCCTTTTGGGGGATAGACCCACAAGTTTGTCCAAGGTGAAAGATATGCGATATGGTACAATTCCTGTTTCTCTGCCTCGCTTAAGTTATCAAATTCTTGTTTTGTAATTCTTATGTCATGGCTAGGTTCATATTTCCAAACAACTGATCCTTTTTTGACAAATTCTTTTGAAAACACACCATGCCCGTTTATATCAGATTTTCCGACAGCAATTTTTGTTATGTACATATTAAGATTATACACTGCAATCGCGTCCTTGGTATTTACAAACTTCGGCAATACTAGTTAGATTAGTAAATGACTAATCAAATATCCTCAAAGGAAGTCGAAATAATTCTCCGCGAGTTGAGGCGTGTGATTAATAATGGGACGAGTGGTGATGTTGTTGAATTTGGTTGCTACGACGGAGGGACTAGTGTTCATCTAGCTAAAGAAATTATTGGGACAGATAAGAAATTGTATGTTTATGATTCATTTGAAGGTTTGCCAGAAAAAACATCGGCCGACACTAGCCCGCTAGGCCTACAATTTATGCCCGGTGAATTGTCGGTCTCCAAAAAACAATTTATCAAAAATATTATGTCTGCCCGTGTGCCGATGCCTATTATTAAAAAAGCTTGGTTTTCCGATTTAACACTAGAAGATGTGCCAAAACAAATTTCTTTTGCATTTCTTGATGGCGATTATTATTTATCAATAGTTGACTCACAAAAATTAATTGAAAAATCGATAGTCACTGGCTCGACAATTATTGTTGATGATTATGGCAATAGCGCACTTCCAGGCGTTGCAAGGGCGGTTGATGAATGGCTAAGCAGGCATGATGCAATAAAAAAAGTCGAACAATCTTTGGCAATAATTTATATCCGCAATTAGTCTTTTGTGGTCTATAAAATGCTAACGCTTTCGTGCTATGATAATAGTTGAATGGAAGAAGACAAAGTCCAAAAAAATCGTCGTGACCAAGACGAGCAAGCCACGGCCGGCCGTGCAGGTATTTTGGGCACTCAATATCTAGATACTCGTCCATTTGAGGCTACAATTATTCTTGCCAATGGTGTTCTTGACATCCCTACAATGAGGCTTAATCGGATTGTACCGCTGACTATTGGTAACGAGGCCCAGCCTTGGCAATTTGGCATGACAACTCAGACGCCTGAGTCCTATATTCGTGAATTAACACTTCAGTATAACAATGTTGGACATAGTATTAAATTTTATCTAATAAGCTATAGTGGCTACAAGCAATTAATGGATCGCTACGACCCAGTCGTAAAAGTAGTCCATGATGATATTCAGATCGCCCGTGAAGGTGACAGTAATACAATCATTGAAGTCAGCAAGACTTTAAATTCTGTTGGTAGTGACGAAATCTTTGATTATCTAATTGACCAAGCTGACCGACTTGGTGCCAGCGATATCCACATTGAAAATCAACGGACGCACATGCGGATTCGTATGCGAATTGACGGCGTTTTGCATCCTGTTGCCGATCTTGAAAACGAGCGATATAGGATTATTCTAGGCTCTTTGGCTTCTAGGGCAAATATTTCGACAGCCGCAACCGAATCGCAGTCAGGACATATTCAGAAAGAGATTACGCGCGATGGGGCGACACATCTGCTTAACTTGCGTGTTGAGACAATCCCAACAATGTATGGTCAAGATGCCGTGCTTCGTTTGTTTAATTTTGACGAATCGATGCTAAATCTTGACCGTTTGGGGATTGACTCAGAGGAAAGAGCCGAAATTGATGGGATAATCAGTCATCCTCGGGGTATGGTGCTAATGGTTGGACCAACCGGTAGTGGTAAATCAACAACTTTGTATAGTATGCTAAATGCCCTAAATACAACTGCCCGAAAGGTAATTACGCTAGAGGACCCAATTGAATATGGTATTTCTGGCATTTCCCAAATACCTGTTAATACAACAGCAGGCCAGAGTTTTGCTGATGAATTACGTTCGGTCCTGCGGCTTGACCCAGATGTACTTATGATTGGTGAGATACGTGACGCTGATACGGCCAAGACGGCCATCCAGGCTTCAATCACCGGCCACTTAGTGTTATCAAGTTTTCATGCCAATACGTCGGCTGCGGCATTTAGCCGTATGATTGACTTAATTGGTGTTAATCCAATTTTTAGCTCGGCAATCAGGCTAGTTATTGCTCAGCGTCTTGTCCGACGCTTGGACGATGCTACCAAAGAAGAATATGAGCCCGATGAAGCCACAAAAAAGTGGGTTCAAGAAGCTCTCAAGGATTTGCCATCACACGTTCAAAAACCTGATCTAAACACATTCAAACTGTGGCGCCCGGTTGTTAGCGATTCTTCGCCATTTGGCTTTAATGGTAGAACGATAATTATGGAACAAATGGTCGTTACCGAAAACATTCAGAAGTTTTTACGAGGTGATGAGGCTAATTTTCATACTGAAATTATCGAAAAAACCGCCAGAGATGGTGGTATGGTCACATTACTTGAGCATGGTGTGTTGGCGGCCCTGCGTGGTGAGACTACTTTAGAAGAAATAAACCGAGCTATTTAACCCCTTTTAAAGATTACAATACTATGGTATAGTCAATAACTGACTAAGTTTTATTAAAGTAAA
>CAIMUU010000090.1 GCA_903844835.1 uncultured bacterium
ACATGAATAAAAAAACAATAGTTATCCTTGTGATAGTGTCTGTTGCCATCTTTTTGTTGTTACCAGCGTCTTATGAGCAAATTTATAAATGTGATTCTGATATTTGTTTAGCTTTATATTCTAGTAGAGTAACGGGCTCAACTTATACTCTGTTGGCCGGTCTATTCACGGGTAGCTATGGTTTTAACGATAATACTATATGGAATCTTCTCTTAAACGCGATTGTGGAATCAGCGGTTTTGGTGAGTGGTATTTATGGATTCAAGGCTCTTAGGTCTTCCAATAAAAAGCGTCGAAAATAGTTTATTTTAGCCAATTAACTATGAAACTGTTGTTAATGCGGTTGGCGTTTAGTATTGTTAAGTTGTGGAAAATAGCCAGAAAATAAATTTTAAACAAAAATTATCCAACTTTTTTGGGAGTCTCGGCTATATTTCATGTGTCGGCCAATGGTTCTGGGCGATATTGTTATACTACAGTTATTTAATTGGCCTAGTAGCATTTATTACTCCTAATCCTGTAGTTGAAGTTGTTGACCCTCAGCCGATTGTTAGCCAGCCTCAAGGACCACTAATGTTTGTTATTGGTGCGATTTTCCTGGTTGCGATGGTTGTGCTTACTATTTATGTGATTGTTAAAATGCCATCAATGATTTCCAAAACAAGCCAGAAAATCGTTCATAAATCGGCAGATAGTATGGCGCCTGCGCTTTTGCATATGCAAAACAAAAAAGAGACTAAAAAGAACAAGATTAAACTAACATTTGGATTAATTTTGGTTATCAAGGCAGTGCTTATAATTATTCCAATCGCTGCATCCTATTTCTCGCAATATATTGAAAATCAGACTTTTGGTTTTGATATCGCTATGCATGTTAGCCTATTTTTGGCTGGATGTAGCCTGGTATTTTTTGCAATTCAATATGCTCTTGCGCGGGTATTTTCGACTCACGAAGAAGACATTATTTAGCCCATATATTAGATAGTTTATTGCAACATGCTAATGCTATACTAAGGTCATGACAACGCGACGTCTTTTTTCGGCGTATCTGGGTTTTACTATCATCGAATTATTAGTTGTAATCTCTGTAATAGCCATCCTCGCCGCCATAACCCTCGTCAGTTATTCCGGTGTTTCTTCCCGAGCTACCATAGCTACCATACAATCCGACCTATCCAGTGCATCAACTGCCCTAAGACTTGACCAAGTAACTAGCAGTAGCTTTCCTGCCTCCCTAGCATTAGCTAATAACGCTAGAGGCATAACATCAAGTCAATCATTAGACTCTACTATCTACATTCCTGACAATACATCTAATCCCAACAACTTCTGTCTACAATACAGAAAAGGTACTAATACCTACGCTGTAGATGCTACTACTCAACCCTCCAAAGGCGTATGTCTACAGAATCTTGTTACTAATGGGGATTTTAGTAATGGGGTGACGGGGTGGAACTTATCTGGTGCCCCGCAGATTATATCTACTACGGGTGGTTATGTGACTATGCTGGCAGATACTCGTGACGAGGGTCTAATACAGTACTTAACTGTTGTTAGTGGCGATACTTATTACTGGCGATTTAACGCGATTTCGTCAAAGGCTGCTACTGGTGATGGGCCATATACTTTTATTTCAAATATTACTAACTTTACAACCAAGTGGATTATTAACAGCCAGCAATCATATAGCTACGTAGGGCCAGCGACTTCAACATCGGCCAACATATATCTTCGTGATTATCGGACTGTTGGTTTTGATAATTATAGTTTCGGAAACTTTGTGTTAGTTGACCTTACGGCTTCATTTGGTGCCGGCAACGAACCGACTAAAGCCACCATGGACACAATAATGAGCAACTACCCAAACAGTTGGTTTAACATCACAGCAAAGGCTAACCTATGATGCATAATCATAAATCTACTTTTTCTCCAGCCTTCACGATAATTGAACTCCTAGTCGTCATCGCAGTAATCGGTA
>CAIMUU010000091.1 GCA_903844835.1 uncultured bacterium
CCAAATAACCTCGCCATTAGTGAGGGTCAGGGTGCGACGTTGGTTGCCTGATACATTTCCAGTATTAGTGTATCCTAATGTGTCATCAGTCGATGCTTCGAGGGCATTAGCTGGGACGTTATCGTTGTGTCCCGAGTAGATGTAACCAGTACCGACAATGCCTGATGACCAGTTAGATGCGACCGATAGAACATTTTTGGAAATTGTCATCCACTCGGCTTCGGTAATAAGATGGCAGGAGGTGCAGGTTGAACCATCGACCTTTTTGATGTTAGAGCTGTTGGTTATGGCAGTAGTTTGGCTTATGTTAACCCAGGGAAGACCTGATGCTGTAGATATGGGGGTAGTAGTTGCTCCAACTTGTTTAGCTTCATACTTCATGACACAGAAGTCATTAGTACCATAGGTAGAACTACCAGGCACTATTATGAAGTTTAATGGACAGATTAGGTTAGTGTTATTAGTACTGTAGCCTATGTCAGCTTTTCTGACTGACAAAGCAAATTCAGTTGGTTCTAGGGAATCGACATTATAGGTTAGAGTATTACCAACCGTTACTTTAAGACAGTATTTGTTGTCAATGGCTGGAGCAGTTGGACACTTGGTGTTAGTGTCTAGAGTTGGGTATGAGCCGTAGATAGTTTGGTAGAGCTTTAGTTGGGTAGAGGCATTGGCTAGGTCTGATTGGACTGATACGGCACTAGCTCGGCCGGTAACACCGGAGTAGGACACGAGGGTTATGGCGGCGAGGATGCCGATTATGGCGATGACGACTAATAATTCGATGATTGTAAAGGCGCGAGTAGATTTTAGATTAAGGATTATGGATTTTAGAGGTCTCGAAGAAGAAGGTGCAGTAAATACAAAAGTAGGTTTTAGGGGGCTCAATAAGACCGAAGGGTTGTGTTTGGCAATACTGCAAATAGTCCTTTTCATTAAATAAATTATAGCATAAGCAAGATTTTAAAAAAATATCAACAGATTAACCTAAACCATAATATATTGCCCAACACGGCGGGCTATCTCGGCGGCTTCATCGGTTGAAATAACCCAAGCTGGCTTGCTGGCGTCAATTGCAATATTGGTTGCCTCGGCTGGCTCAAATACCTGATTATTATTATCGTGATGATAAATAAATCCAAGATATTCAAGTTTGTCCAAAATCCGTCCTCGAATCACAGCTGAACGCTCGCCAATCGTGCCAGTAAAGACAATCGAATCAACGCCTCCCATACTGGCAGCCAATTGGCCAATAGCCAGTTGAATTCTATAAATAAATATGCCCAACGCCAACTTGGCGCGACTATCACCCTGCTCTTCGGCCGTCAATAATAGTCGAATATCGTCCGAAATGCCACTGACTCCAAGTAGACCGCTTTTTTTGTTCAGATATTGCTCTAACTCCAAGTCAGATAAGCCCAACTCATGCTTGATCGCCAAAGCCGCCGAAACATCAATCGTGCCACTTCTGGTGGCCATCATCAGACCTTCGAGCGGTGAATAACCCATAGTTGTATCAACACTCTTGCCATCCGCTATGGACGTTAAACTACTACCACTGCCCAAATGACAAATAATTGTTTTTGGTGCTAATTTTGACTGTTCCTGTAGACTATGGACGACAGAACCAACTGATATGCCGTGATAGCCATACCGCTTAATCCCGTATTTATCAGCCAATTCGGTATCAATGCCATAATACCAGGCACATTCTGGCTTGGTTGAGTGAAAAGCCGTATCCGAAACAGCAATTAATGGCGTGCCAGGAAAATGCTCTTTAACTTGTTTTATTTCTGCCAGTGCCGTCGTGATATGTAGCGGTGCCTTTTGTTGAACCGCCTCGAGTGAAGTTATAAATTCATCGGTGATTGATTCGTCCTTGGTAAAACGCATTGCTGGCGCCACAACTCTTATGCCAATCGCTGTCAAATTGTCTGATTCATGGATAATCTGATGCTCGTGAAGAATGGGCAATATATGGCCAGAAACAGCACTTAGATTAACATCGTCAAAACTAAGTACGGTTTTTTGCCCATTATATTCAACTTTGCTAACGACCCGTGCGTCCACAAATTCAAAATTTATGACTGCGCGTTTTTCGCCATTTGCAAATAAAGCATATTTTCGGCTGGCACTACCCGGGTTAACAACAAGTATTAAAGATTCTGGCGTCATGTTTATCTCCGGTAAATTATTACCATAATCAATTTTTACTCTTTAATAATAACACGAAGGCCTAGTTGCGCGTAACCTTGACCATGGCATGACGAATCGGCACACCGTTAAGCGTATAGCCAGCCTGTAATTCATCAGCGATAACTTCATGTTCACCAGTGGCATTTTCATCAAACTGGATAGCATCATGAATCTCGGGGTTAAAAACCGTCCCAACCGAAGCTTCAATTCGTTTTAGGTTTAGACTATCTAACGATTTTTCAAGATTCTTGACCAAGCCGGCCACACCCTGGACCCAAGTATTATCTTTTAACTCAACTGGGGTATAGTTAATAGCTCGTTCGATATTATCAATGACCGGCAATAACCTTAGAATTGCGCTAGCCTGGCCTGACTCACGAGCCATAACCCGTTCATTTTCACTATGCTTGCGATAATTTTCAAAATCGGCACGAGTCCGTTGCAAATCATCGGTTAATTCAATAATTTTTTGTTCAAATTCCTGTTCTTTTTTAATATTTTTCATCATATACCCCATCTTAATTGTTACTTATTCTATACTAAAATCCGTAATCTACTTTATGACCTAAAGTACTTCTTCTAACATTGCCCCAGCATGCCTGACGAGTCGCATTACCTTGTCATAACTTTGTCTAGTCGAGCCCAAAACGCCGATATAGCTTCGGTCGCTATAAGGCGAACGAAATCGACTGATAATTAAACTTACGCCACTTGATTTACCAATTGGGTTCTCGGCGCCAATATAAACATTCAATGGTTCGTTCGGTGCTGCTTCGCGTAGCCAAGGTTCAAGATTATCCAGTAATCTGGCAACCGCTTGAACATGATTGGATTCGGCAAATTCAGGTTGTGAAAATAAATTGCCAATACCACTCATGTATAATTCGTCGCCAATCGTGGCTAACCCTAGATTGTGAGTTAAATCAACCAAGCTATCAACAGCACTACGAATCGCCCTATCGGCATGATTACTCTGCGTATTGACCCTAGCCTCAATCGTTCTCGCACTGCGATCGAGAGCTGGCAACTCTTTGCCATCATAAGCATCATTTAGCATGTTGACGTAAAAACGGTAACCAGCATCTGTCGGAATACGGCCAGCACTAGTATGTGGTTGAGTAATAAAACCCATTTCTTCCAGACGGACCATTTCGCTACGAATCGTTGCACTAGATACATTAAATAATTTGGCAAGCATAACACTCCCAACAGGTGCCGCAATTTCGGCATGTTGTTCAATAATAGCCGCTAAAATTTGTATCTGACGCTCTGTCATGCCGATATTATATCTTGAGCTAGCACTCTATGTCAACGAGTGCTAGATATTCTGCTTAATTGCATCTAAAAGTTTTTTCGCGCAAGTTTTGGCTTTTTCTTCTCGCCCATAATTGTCTTTCCCGGCTATAATATCATTCACGTCACTAATAGCTTCATCCAAATCATCATTTATTACAAAATGATAGTATGGGGTCTCCGCTACATTCAGTGCTTGGCTTAGTTCGTCAACAGCAAGTTTTCTTCTCTTTTGCCAATCAGCTTCAAAAAGCTTGACATCGCTATAGCGATTTTTTAATCTATTTTTCCATACGCTGTAATCTGGCGGAACTACAAATATTGCGGTCATTGCGTCTGGAGCGACATTATAAATAGCTTCTACCCCATGTATATCGATACGACTAATTGCAACCTTATTTAGCTGTTTTGCTTTAGCAAACTCCTCGATACTTGTGCCGTAATAATTACCACCAAAATTATTTATCTCAAACATTTTATAATTAGTTAAAAGGTCGGCCATTTGATCTGTCGAGACAAAATAATACTCCACGCCATCTTTTTCAAGAATGCCATTATTTGAGCGTGGCAGACGAGTAGTATGAGTAATAATTGGATAATAAACGCCAGAAGCAACCAGTTTACTGCAAATAGTATCTTTGCCTGACGACGTAATCCCAGCAATAAGCAACATCTTTGACTGCTTTATAACATCAATACCCGCTTGGCTAGGTTGGTAGTTTAAGACTAATTGATCTATTTCCATCGATTTAGTTATTATAGCAATTTAGTCACGTTTTAGCATTACGGTGAATGCCTCAGACGGTATATCAACTTTACCAAAACGTTTCATGCGTTTTTTGCCTTTGGCCTGTTTTGCCAAAACTTTTTTCTTGCGTGACACATCGCCACCATAAAGTCCAGTTGTAACATCTTTACGAAATGCTGATAAATCTGCCCTGGCAATAAACTTACCGCCAATTGCCGCCTGCAATGCAACCTGAAAATTCTGCCGTGGGATAACCGTTTTTAATTTATCGACAACTTCTCTGCCCAAATGCTGTGACTCACTGCGATGCGCCATAACGCTAAGGGCGTCAACCATATTGCCAGCCACATAAAAATCAACTCGAACTAAATCTTCGGCTCGATATGAATCAAGCTCATAATTAAATGTGCCGTAACCACTGGTTACTGATTTTAGTTGGTCATAAAAATCAGTCAGCAAATTTGCCAACGGCGCTTCAAAACTAATTAAGGCCTGTTCATCAATATAACTTAAACTATTTTGTCGGCCACGCTTGTTAATAATTAATTGCAATACCGCCCCAATGTAGGTTTGTGGCACAACAATTTCGCCTTTTATCCAAGGTTCGCGAATTTCCTTAATTCGGCTAACATCAGGTAAATCACTGGCGCTTTTAATATCAACTGTTTCGCCATTTGCCAAAATAACTTGGTAATCAGTCGATGGGTTAGTTACAATCAAATCTAAATTATATTCACGCTCCAACCTTTCGTGAATAATATCCATATGCAGTAGCCCCAAAAATCCAATTCGCACACCAAAACCGAGCACGGGCGAATTTTCAAGCTCAAACTGCAGGGCCGAATCACTTAGGCTTAGCTTTTCAATAGCATCCTTCAAATCCTGATAATCGTCATTGCTAACTGGGAAAAAGCCCGCATAAACAAATGGCTTAACTAATTTGTAACCAGGCAATTGCGACACCGTATGAGCCCGTTTGGTTGTGACAGTATCACCGACCCTGGCATCGCGCGTTGTCCGTAAGTTCGTAACGATATAGCCGATCTCGCCCGTCGCCAAATCAACCCCAGCCTTCATTGTTGGCTGCAGTACGCCAACTTCTAGCGCCGTGCCCTCAGCACCAGTCGCAATCATCTCGATAGTGTCAGCCTTATTAATAATGCCATCAACAACCCTGACATATAAAACCACTCCGCGATAATCATCGTAATAACTATCAAAAATTAGGGCCCGCGACGGTGCATTTTCATCGCCAATCGGTGGTTCAATCCTGTCAATGATTGCATCTAATACATCTATCACGCCCTCGCCAGTCTTGGCACTAATCTTTAAAATGTCATCTTCCTTACAGCCCAATAAGTTAATTATCTCGGCACTAACTCGTGGCACATCGGCCGCCGGTAAATCAATTTTATTTAAAACTGGGATAATTGTTAAATCTTGGTTCAGCGCTAGATAAACATTGGCCAAAGTTTGCGCCTGAATGCCCTGACTAGCATCAACTACCAAAACCGCGCCTTCACAAGCCTGCAAAGACCGACTAACTTCATAACTAAAGTCGACATGACCCGGCGTATCAATTAAATTGAAGTCATAATCCTTGTAACTCATCCTGACTGGCGCAAGCTTGATGGTAATACCCTTTTCGCGCTCTAGATCCATGCTATCAAGCATCTGCGATTTCATATCTCGCTTTTGGACAGTGCCCGTTAATTCAAGCATACGATCGGCCAACGTCGATTTGCCGTGATCAATATGCGCAATAATACAGAAATTTCGAATGTGATTTTGAATCATTTTTGCTTAAATCTGCCGAACAGTATCTTTTCTAGTCTAGATAAAATCGGATCAACTTCCTTCAGTTTGAATAGTTTACTAAGTATCACGTAAATAATCAAATTAATGCCAACGATTAAAGCAAATTTTGGGAAGGCCGCAAAGAAACTTTGGTCATCAGCCTGAAATGGCAAGAAAATAATACTAATATATGTTGTGACTGCAATTAAACCAGTCGCACTCGCCATTCGTCCAACGGCATGCATAAATTCCTTGTCAAACAGACCCTCGATACGACGGGACATCATTACAAACAATATGGCGACCTCCACAATTGAAACGATTGCGGTTGCCCAAGCCAGACCGTAAGCGCCAAGGCCCAAGACCATTGTGAAAATAATTGCCAAAGTAATGTTTAGGCCAATTGCCACAAATGATATATAAAGTGGTGTCTTAGTATCTTGTTTGGCATAAAAACTGCGCGCCGAAATGTGATATATCGAACGGAAAAGTATTGCAACCGCCAAAATTCCTAAAATACTGGCCATTAACACATCACCACCGTTGTTGATGAAGCTCACCAAATAACCTCGGCCAAAAAAGGTAATTATAGTAACTGGTAGCGCCAACCAGATAATAACGCGTAAAACCGTTTGAAGCTCTTTTTTAAATAAATCTGGTCGACCTTGCCCCATACGTTCGGCCATTTTTGGGAAAGCCGCCGTACTAATCGCCACACCAATCAAATTGATTGGTACATACGACAACGCTGTCGCCTGTTGATAAGCGCGAATTGTTCCCGATACCATGCGTGATGCCAAATTTGTCTCGACAATACTATTAATATAGTCAATCCCTTGATCAAGCGACCTAGCTGGCAATAATGACAAAACCTTCAAAAACCCACGATTGCGCCAATAAATTTTAAATCTATAATCAAATCCCATACCGAATAGGCCCACGCAACTAATCAATAGTTGCATCACCGAACCCAGCACAACTCCTAATGCCACCCCCATTATGCCACCATCAAATATCTGCCAACCAAAAATATTTATACCATTAGTGAAGAAGACGGCACCAATAATAATTCCGATGTTATAGACTGCTGGAGCCATCGCGAAGAAGGTAAATCTACCAACCGCCTGTTGCATACTGGCAACGACAGATGCAATCGCAAATAGAAAAGGGTTAACAGCAATAACTCTCATCATACTGACCGCCAATGCTCGACTTGACTCACTTAGGCCTGGCCCAACAATATATCGGACTAGTGGATCGGCAAAAATAATTATTAATATACTGGCTACTAGAGTTATTATGGCCATTAAATTCAAAATACTAGTTGAAAGTTCCCACGCAGATTTTTTATTTCCCTCTGCCAATCTTTGGTTAAAAACTGGGATAAAAGTTACACTTAGAGCACCAGACACTAATATAAAAAACATAAAATCGGGGATTGTGAAGGCCACAGTATAAGCATCAATACCCTGAGGATAAGTTGAATAATACAACCCATTTAATTGACGGTCTCGCAATAACCCCAAGACGCTCGACACCAATGTTGAACCTGCCAACAAAGCTGCCGCAAGCGAGATAGGCAATTTAATGTTAAATTTAGCGACAGTGTTTTTTATATTTCCCATGTCAATAAACGCTTTGCCTAGTAAAGCTTAGCCCCCCTGGGAAGAACAGCGTCCTTTAATATCTCGACAACTTTTTCCTCTTCAAGGGTTTCTTCGGCTAGGAGAGTTTTAGCTAGTCTGTCCAAGCTGACACGATTGTGCGAGATTACAGCCTCAGCTCGCTTAGCTGACTCTTGAATTAAATCAGCCACTTCTTTGTCAATTTCCTTAGCGGTTTCGTCACTATACGGACGCTCGTGGGTCATACGATCAAACATCATTCCGCCATTGTCTTCATGAAAGACTTGGTCGCGCAGTTTTGTGCCCATTCCCTGTTCGATCACCATATCCCTGGCGATACCAGTAGCTAATCGCAAATCGGACCCGGCACCAGTTGTGACTCGGTCAGCCCCATAAACAATTTTTTCAGCAATTCGGCCACCCATGGCTCGCGCCAAAACATCTTTGTACTCAATTATGCTGGTGTAGCTTTTATCCTCTGGTGGCAAAAACCATGTTACACCGCCGGTACCACCGCGTGGGATAATCGTAACTTTGTGGACTGGGTCACTATCCGGAAGAACATGTCCGACCAAAGCGTGACCAGCCTCATGATAAGCCGTCATTTCTTTTTCTTTGTCGTTCATTATTTTGGCTTTTCTTTCTGGACCGATTGCAATCTTTTCAAATGCCTCAGTTAGGTCAGCGTTGCTTATTTTCTTGGCATTTCGGCTAGCCGCTACAATTGCCGCTTCATTGGCAATATTAGCTAAATCAGCACCCGACGAACCAGCCGTTTTTGCAGCCAGGTTATCTAATTTAACCGTCTCATCAACTGGTTTATTTTTGAAGTGAATTTTTAAAATTGCTAATCGGTCACGTCGCTCTGGCAACATAATGTTAGTATGCCTGTCAAATCGTCCCGGTCGAAGCAGAGCTGGGTCAAGCACGTCAGCTCGGTTAGTAGCCGCTAGAACAATAACATTCGAACCTTGCTCAAATCCATCCATTTCAACCAAAATTTGGTTCAAAGTTTGCTCACGTTCATCATGGCCACCACCCATACCACTACCACGCCTACGGCCAACTGCATCGATTTCATCGATAAAGATAATAGCTGGGGCATTCTTTTTTGCCTTGGCAAACAAATCGCGTACGCGACTAGCGCCAACACCAACAAACATCTCGACGAACTCCGAACCAGAAATTGAGAAAAATGGTACGCTAGCTTCACCTGCTACGGCCCTAGCAAGCATCGTCTTACCTGTTCCTGGACTACCAACTAGTAGGACACCACGTGGGATTTTTGCCCCCAAAGCCTCATACTTTTTTGGATGCTTCAAAAAATCAACAACCTCTTGCAGGTCTTGTTTGGCAGACTCGTTACCAGCCACATCGGCAAAGACAACTTTTTCCTTATCAACGCCATATAATTTAGCCTTTGACCTACCAAAGCCCATCGCCTGATTATTTTGGCCCTGAGCTTGACGCATCATATATGCAAAAATTCCAGCAATCAAAAGAATCGGGACA
>CAIMUU010000092.1 GCA_903844835.1 uncultured bacterium
ATGCCAATCCCTGAACTCGTTAAATTGATTGGCGAGCGATTGGTTGAAATTGAAGATGTAACTGATTTAGGTGAAAAATACAAAGACGTTTTGGTTGTTAAGGTTATCACTGCCGAAAAGCTAGAAGGCTCAGATCATCTTAGCCTGACAACTATTGATGACGGTGGTGTCACTAAAGATATTGAACGCGATGGGAACGGCTATATTCAAGTTGTTTGTGGTGCTCCAAATATAAAGTCAGGACAACTAGTCGCTTGGTTACCGCCCGAGTCGATTGTCCCTGACACATTCGGCAAACCAGAGCCATTTAAATTAGGAATTCGCAATTTAAGAGGCAAAATTAGTAACGGCATGATTGCTAGTAGTCGTGAACTGGGCCTGTCCGATGAGCACGAAGGTATATTAGTGCTTGATGACGACAAAGCTCCTGGCACTCCATTCGCATCCGCTTATGAGCTGGATGATTATCTATTTAATATTGAAAACAAATCGTTAACCCATCGACCTGATTGTTTTGGAATAATTGGTTTTGCTAGGGAGGTTGCGGTTATATCTGGTAAAGAATTTGTAACGCCAGATTGGCTCAATCAACTGTCATCAGATTTTACGGTTGATTCCACCGAGGCTGAACTAAGTGTCATAATTGATGACGCCAAACTGTGTTCGCGCTATTTAGGCGTGGTTATGTCTGGTGCAAATGGCCACAAAAAGTCTCCACTTCAAATCCAAACTTACTTGTCGCGAGTTGGTGTTAGGCCAATCAGCGCTGTGGTTGATGTCACTAATTATTTGATGATGTTAACCGGTCAGCCCTTGCACGCTTTTGACTACGATAAATTAATTGCCCTAAATAATAGCAAAGCCGAAATCCATGTTCGGGTCGGTCGCGACAGAGAAAAACTAGATTTATTAGACGGACGGACCATTGAGCTAACTCCCGGCGACATAGTGATTGCGTCTGGCGAAACAGCGGTTGGTCTGGCTGGTGCAATGGGTGGGGCAAATACGGTAATCGACGAAAACACATCCCGAATTATTATCGAAAGTGCCACCTTTAATCTGTATAATATGCGCTCAACTCAAATGCGTCACGGTATTTTTAGTGAATCGATTACGCGTTTTACTAAGGGCCAGCCTGCCGAGTTGTCAGCTCCAGTCCTGATTATGGCGATTAAATTAATGGATGAATGGTCCGACGCCAAGGTAGTTTCGTCTATGGTAGATACATATCCAGGCAAAATTGAACGACCAACCATCAAAGTGCCTCAGGAATTGATAAATGGTACGCTCGGATGCGATTTGGGTATGTTGCAAATAACCCAAACTCTAGGCTGGGCCGAATTTGATGTTGACGTAGAGGCACCATATACCGTCATAGCTAGACCGCCTTTTTGGCGAGCTGATATTCATATCCCTGAAGATATCATTGAAGAAGTCGGTCGCCTAAATGGCTTTGATAATATCGCACCAAAGCTACCCGGTCGGGACTTTACGGCCGTTAAACCAGATGATTTTGATGATTTTAGGACCAAGCTTCGTAAAATCCTAGTTCGAGCCGGCGCAAATGAGGGTTTGACTTATAGTTTTATCCATGGCGATGTAATAACAAAATCCGGTCAGGATGTCGTGAATTCTTATCGAATCGTAAATTCAATCAGTCCAGATTTGCAGTATTATCGCCAAACGCTAACTCCAAGCCTATTAGAATTAATCAACCTAAACATTAGACAGGGTTTTGACAATTTTGCTCTGTTTGAGATTAACAAAGCCCATCAAAAATCTGATGGCCTGACCGACGAAAAAGTGCCGGTTGAAACTGATATGCTGTCGTTGATTGTTGCCAATAAAAATCAGCAAATTGGTGCTATGTATTATCAGGCTAAACAAATGTTAGATTATTTGGCTAAACTTATTGGTATTGAGTTATCCTATGGTCCTCTCGTAAGTAAATCCGACAGCGCCCTAACCGCGCCATTCGAATATCGTCGCGCCGCATTAGTTTCAGAAAAGACGACTGGTAAACAAATCGGCGTAGTAGGTGAATACAAGAAGTCTGTCGTAAATGCTTTTAAACTTCCAAAATGTACGGCTGGATTCGAAATTAACACCAGAACCTTATTTGAAACCGCTATGGCAATGGTCAATTCCTATAAGCCACTTAGTCGATATCCAGCGACTGAACGAGATATTTGTTTTCGAGTTGCTCAAACAGTTAATTATCGCCAGATTTTTGATGCATCAAGTTCTGCCTTGCAGAATGTTAAACTTGAAACGCAAATTTCGCCAGTCGATATCTATCAACCGGCAACTGGTCAAACCAAAAATGTGACAATTCGTGTTAAATTGACTGCTAGTGACCACACTCTATCGAGTGAAGAAGTTGCAAATGTTATTGATGCTATTTCTAGGTCAGTTGTGTCTGCCACTGAGGCGACGGTCATATAACCCTCAGCCTCTGTATGTTATAATATAAGTTACTAAATTAAGGGGAAAAGGAAGAATTTTTTATGGCGACCCCAAAATCGCAGAGAATTATTATTCTGATTATTGCAATCGTAATGATTGTTGGTACACTCGGTTCATTTTTGGTTATGGGACTAAGCCTTAACAACCAAAAACTTGACGAGGCAGCTCAACAGGAAGCCTACAATAAATATTTAGAGCAGCAACAGGAGGCCTTTCGATTAAATGCTGAAAATTCCGTAGCTATTGATGGCTATTCGACTAGGACATTTGATGCGGCAAGTGTTACAAAACTGGCCATCGAACTGTTAACAGTGGGCAATGGCCAAATTATTCAGTCAACTGATACGGTTAACGCTAGCTACTTTGGCTGGTTATCTGACGGTGTTATTTTTGATAGTAGCCAGAAGAAGTCAACTGCCGACGAGCCTACTAGTTTTTCTTTAGCTGAAGTGATTACTGGTTGGACAGAGGGACTAACTGGTCTAAGGGTTGGAAGTGTCGTACGTTTGACTATTCCAGCCGACAAGGCATACGGTTCGCAATCTTCTGGCATAATCCCTGCCAATTCACCGCTCGAGTTTATTGTGATAATTCATAGTATCGGTGAATAAAACTAACAAGGGGAGAATAATTATGACTGATAAAATTCAAGACCTAATCATAATCGGAGCTGGGCCAAGCTCGCTGACGGCGGCAATCTACACAACGCGTGAAGATATTGGCACGGTCTTGTATGAAAAATCGGTTGTTGGAGGATTGGCAGCGATTACTGATAAAATCGATAATTACCCCGGTTTTCCAGATGGAATTGAGGGTTATGTCTTGGCCGAACAGCTTGAAAAGCAGGCCAAGCGGTTTGGGACTGAAATAAAATATGGCGAAGTTACATCAATTCGCCGAGACGACTCGTTTAATGTTGTTGTGATTGATGGCGAGGATGTGAAGGCAAAGGCTGTCTTGGTTGCGACCGGTAGTTCATATGGCAAAATTAATGTTCCGGGCGAAGCTGAATATTATGGTCGCGGTGTCCATTACTGTGCTACGTGCGACGGAGCTTTTTATAAGGGCAAGCGCCTAGCTGTAGTCGGTGGCGGTAACTCAGCTGTTCAGGAATCTATCTTTTTGTCTCATTTTGCATCACATATTGATTTGTTGGTTCGAAGTACTGTTAAGGCAAGTGATGTGTTGCAAAAAAAGTTGCAAAAATATATTGATGACAAATTAATTTCTGTTCATGTTTCGACTACAACAGATGAAATAATTGCTACAGATGGCCATGTAACTGAGGTTAGGGCGACTGAGTCTGGCAAGCCAAAATCATTTATGGTTGATGGGGTATTCGTTTTTGCAGGTCTCAAGCCTAATACCGGTTTTTTGCAAGGCAGTGGTGTGGAGTTAGACGAAATTGGCTTTATTAAAACTGACGATAAGATGCGTACAAATATTCCTGGTATTTTTGCCAGTGGCGATGTCAGAAGTGGCGCAACAATGCAAATAGCTTGTGCGGTTGGTGAAGGGGCAGAAGCGGCCCATACTATTCGTGATTATTTACGTGATTTAGACAAAAACTAGACTATAATGGTTATGTATGAGTCCAACAGTGGTAGATTATAATCAATCATTAACGCCTGGTGATGTTGATGGCGGATTTGTTAATGTTGTGGTTGAGATTCCACTTGGTGGTACTGAGAAAATTGAGTGGGACCGTAAGTGTCTGAGGATGAAAGTCGATAGGCAAGAGTCTACGGCTTTTCATGAGCCGACAAACTATGGTTTTGTCCCGCAGACTATCGGCGGAGATGGCGATAGTTTGGATGCTTTAATTATTTCTGATGATATTTTGCCAACTGAGACTGTTTTATCAGCGAAGGTTATCGGAGTTATGAAATTTGATGACGAGGGGCAGGCTGACGATAAGGTTGTTGTTGTGCCTACCGAAAATCCTGATGACATAGAATTAGTTAAAGAGGTCTCGGACTTACCAGAAAAATTAATTGATGAGATTACAAATTATTTTACGCACTACAAAGATCAGGACAAGCCAGGCTCAACCAAGGTGATTGGTTGGGGTGACGCCATGGAAGCAAAGGCAATTATCCATCAGGCAGTTAATCGTTGGCACAGTATTAACCAATAGATTATTTTTTCTTACGGGCAATAATTGCGGCGGCATTCGTGATTGTGCCGACAACTCCACTTTGTTTGAGTTGACCTTGTAATTTGCTTCTGGCGTGAGTTGTAGTAACAAGGTTTTTCCAGGCTTGTTTTGGCTTGGACAATTTATTAATGATAACCTCGACGATATCACCGTTTTGGAGTGGTTTGTCAAATGGGTGAATCTTGGAATTTACCCTAAAACCTTGGGCATGTCCGCCAATGTCGCTGTGGACTAGGTAAGCAAAATCAAGTGGCAAAGCGCCTTCTGGCAAGTCATAAATGTCGCCTTTTGGGGAATGGACAAAGATGCGGTTACTAAATAGGTCAATATTTAATTGGTCTTTAGAAATCTCTTCGCCGTCCTTAAGTTTATCAACAATTGCCTGTAGTTGAGTGATCCATTGCATACTGTCGGGTAGTGACGAAACATCACGGCTCTTGATGTAATCTTTCGAAGTTTTTTGGTCATGGTAGTGAAAACTGGCAGCTAGTCCTCGCTCGGCAAATTCATGCATGTCATAGGTTCGAATTTGAAATTCTACAATTTGTTCATTTGGCGTGATAACTGTGGTGTGTAAACTTTGATAGCCGTTTGGTTTAGGCGTAGCAATATAATCCTTGATACGGCTAATCATTGGCTTGTATAAGCTGTGGAGTAGGCCAAGTATTTGGTAGCAATCTTCTTTTTTATCAACAACAATGCGTAGCGCCATTAGGTCATAAATGTCGTCAATATTGCCGTTAACTTTGGCGAGTTTTTTGGATAGGCTATAAATGCTTTTAACTCGGCCGTTAACCTCGGCATTAATATTTTGCTTTTTGAAGGCTTGCTCAATTTCGCTACGAATTTCACCTAATTTGCGAGTGCTTCGTCCTAGGCGCTTGCTCATCAAGATTTTGAGTCTCTTATACTCAACTGGGTCGAGGTATTTAAACGCCAAATCTTCAATCTCCATCCTGACGCGCCCCATACCTAACCGGTCAGCCATTGGCCCAAAAACCTCTAGTGATTCACGAGCCACCTTCAATTGGCGGTCTTTTGGCAAATATTGGAGTGTTTCAAGGTTGTGTAGGCGGTCGGCAAGTTTAACAATAATAACCCGGATATCTTGGCCAACGGCAATAAGTAGTTTAGATAAATTATCCTTGGTCATTGGCAGGTAATTTGATAAGTCCTGCATATTGGCGCGGGCTTTGGACACCTTTGTCAGTCCATCAACCAAAAAGGCAACATCGTGTCCAAAAATATTTTCTACCTCTGTTATGGTGACCGAAGTATCTTCGATTGTATCGTGCAGTAAGCCAGCAATAACACTGCTGATATCCATTCCCCAGGACATTAAAGTGTCGGCAACGGCCAAGGGGTGAGAAATATACGGCTCGCCACTAATTCGCTTTTGCCCAGCGTGAGCCTTGGTGGCAAAGTCAATCGCCTGCTCAAGCTCAAGGAGTTGGTCCTTGTCATAAAGCGGTTGAGAATTTTCCATTAAATCTGTTTTGTTCATCTGGATACATTATACGTCATTTTACTTGCATAACTACCCCTATAAAGCTTATACTTTTATTATGAAGATATTCTTAGGTAGTGATCACCAAGGCTTTCAGTTGAAAGAGAAAGTTTTTGCATATTTAGTAAAACGCGGTTACGTCACCGAGGATGTCGGTGGCAAATTGCTTGACCAGGATGATGATTTTCCAGAATTTGCTCAGGCCGTGGCGCTACAGATTATTGGCAGCACCGACAAAGACCCTCGTGGGATTTTACTATGCGGCGGTGGCCAAGGTATGGCCATAGCAGCAAATCGTTTTCGAGGTATAAGGGCTAGCGTGATTTGGGACGCATTTGAGGCCAAGATGACCAGGAATGATAATGACAGCAATGTTTTGTGTTTGCCGGCACGAATTCTTCAGGATGATGACAGCGCCTGGGAAGGAATTGTTGAAACTTGGCTAAATACGCCTTTTGCCGGAGCAGTTAGATATAAGCGCCGCAATGCGCAGATTGACGAATTATAATGGGTGGAATAGTTGTACCGAGCATAACAGTTGAAACTGATGTTGAATACAAGGCAGTTGTTGAAAAGATTCAAGATTTTGCCAAACGAGTTCACGTTGATGTTAGCGATGGTGCCTTTGCTCCAGTTTTTCTAGTTGAGCCTGAAAAATTATGGTGGCCCAGTGATTGGGTTGTTGATATTCATGCAATGGTCACGCAACCACTAGATTACCTCGACCGATTAATCGCTTTAAAGCCTCATATGATTACATTCCATGCCGAGACTAATGTAAATTTGGTCCCTATTCTAGAGAGTGTTAAAAAGGCAGGCATCAAAGCTGGGATTGCACTACTTAAGCAAACTGTCCCTGCTACTGTCGCGCCTGCGATTAAGGCGGCCGAGCACGTCTTGGTATTTTCTGGCGATTTGGGTCATTACGGCGGGACAGCTAGTTTGATGCAACTTGAAAAAGTTCGCTTGATTAAAGTTATTAATCCTTTGGCCGAAATTGGTTGGGATGGTGGCATTAGTGTTGACAATGCCTTTACGTTAGCCCAGGGTGGAGTCAACGTATTTAACATCGGTGGAGCGCTAGCAACAGCCGCTGAACCAGCCAAAGTTTATGATACACTTGTGAGAGAAATTAATAAGCATGGGGTGATTTAGGCGGGTGGGTGAAAAGCTTTCCATAATACAATTACAGCGCAAAGCCAATGACTTGCGTGAAGATGTAATTCGCATGCTTGAAACAGCCGGTAGTGGTCATTGTGCTGGTTCGCTAGATTTGGCTGATATTATGGCGACCCTTTATTTTTACATTATGAATATTGACCCAGCTAACCCCGATTGGTCAGAAAGAGATGTTTTTTTCCTCAGTAATGGTCATACCGTACCGGTACTTTATGCTGCCATGGCCGAGGCTGGCTACTTCAGTAAAGAGGAGTTGTTGACCCTTCGCAAGCTCGGTAGCCGTCTACAAGGTCACCCAGAGCGTTCGAGGTTGCCAGGGCTCGAGAACACCAGTGGCCCTCTCGGCAGTGGCCTGTCGCAAGCGGCGGGGTATGCATACGCTTTGCAGTATCTTGATGATAGCAAACACCGTTTTGTCTATTGCATGATGGGTGATGGTGAACTTGATGAGGGGAACATTTGGGAATCAGCCATGTTTGCCGGAAAGTATAAGTTATCGCAATTAGTGGCTTTTATCGATCGAAACAATATCCAAATCGATGGCAATACCGAGGACGTTATGCCACTTGGTGATTTGCGTGCCAAATGGGAATCGTTTGGCTGGCACGTTCTAGAGATTGATGGCCATAATATTCAAAGTATTATTGATGCCGTAAATACTGGCAAGGCAATTACTAATCGCCCAACCGTAATTATTTCTTACACAATTCCCGGCAAGGGCGTTGATTTTATGGAATATGATTACCATTGGCATGGAGTTGCGCCAAATAGCGAACAAGCCAAAAATGCTATGCAAAAGTTGCGTACACTAGACGGCAAGATTACCTCGGGAGATTACAATGAATAACTATCCGCTTAACCCAGATTTATTTTCACCAGATGTCAAACAAGAACCGATTCGTGCAGGTTTTGGGCGCGGATTAAAAGCCGCCGCCGAAGCAAACGACAAAATCGTGGCGCTGTGTGCCGACTTGACCGAGAGTACCCAGGTGCACTTATTCCGCGAAGCTTTTCCAAGTCGCTTTATTGAAGTTGGTATCGCCGAGCAAAATTTAGCGGCTATTGCCAGTGGCCTAGCTTGTGCTGGTAAAATCCCATTTGCCAGTAGTTATGCGGCCTTTAATCCAGGACGTAACTGGGAGCAAATCAAGACGACGATTGCCCTAAATAATCAACCAGTCAAAATTATTGGTTCTCACGCCGGTGTTACGGTTGGTCCAGATGGAGCAACTCATCAAATGCTGGAAGATATAGCCTTGATGAGAGTTTTGCCTAATATGGTTGTAGTTGTACCTGGTGATAGTATCGAAGCTGAAAAGGCGACTCGGGCAATTGCCGAAAACGGCCAGCCTAGCTATTTACGCTTATCGCGCGAGAAATCGCCAATCATTAGTACCGATCAGTCGCCGTTTGAAATTGGCAAAGCCTATATTTTGCGCTATGGCGCCGATGTTAGTTTGATGGGCACGGGCATTATGACATTCCAGCTACTGGTGGCAGCCAATATTTTGGCCGAGCAAGGCATAAACGCTGAAGTCGTACATATACCAACAATCAAGCCTCTTGACAATCAGATAATTTTAGAAAGTGCTAGGCGAACCGGTCGAGTTGTTTCGGTCGAAGAAGCCCAAATAAACGGTGGCCTAGGTGGTGCTGTTGCTGAATTACTAAGCGAGCAATTGCCAACTCCGCTACTTCGAATCGGCTTGATGGATCGTTTTGGCGAAAGCGGAACGCCAGCAGAACTACTTGATTTCTTTGGGCTAACTGGTCCAAAAATTGCCGAAAAAGTTGCAAATTTTGTTCATACCAAATCGCAGTATCATCGTGATTACTAAAAGGAGAAATAATGAGTTTATCAATTGAGCAGATTCGTGAAAATACTCAAAAAGCCAGACAGTTAATGGAGCGTAGCCTTCAGCAACATTTTGCGGTTGGAGCCTTTAATATTGACAACCAAGAAACCTTAATTGCGGTGGCATTGGCAGCTCAAAAGCTAAATTCGCCAGTTATGGTTGAGCTTAGCAAAAATGAAGTTAAATCAATTGGCCTTCAGAACGTTCGCGATATGGTTGATAATTACAAATTAGAATATGGCATCGAGATGTATATTAATCTTGACCATAGTCCAACTGTTCAGGATTGCAAGGAGGCGATTGACGCTGGCTGCGAATTTATTCACATCGATATTAGTCAGGGTGACCATAATGCTAGTGACGAAGCGATAATTACTGCAACCAAAGAGGTTGTCGAATACGCTAAGTTCACCGGTGCCGTAGTCGAGGCCGAACCACATTATTTTATTGGCTCATCGGACGTCTTTACTGAGAATTTTGATTACGAAGAAATCAAAAAAACTTTTAGCACACCCGAAGGCACCAAGGCCTTCGTTGAGGCCACTGGCATTGATACATATGCGGCAGCGATTGGCAATTTGCACGGCAAATATCCAGTTCCGAAAATTTTAGATATTGATTTATTGCAACGAATTCGTGATGCTATTGACCCAAAAACATTTCTTAGTCTGCACGGTGGAAGTGATACGCCTCTGCATTATTTTGAAAGTGCCGTGAAGATTGGCGTAAGTAAAATAAATGTAAATAGTGATTTGCGCTATGCCTTTAGGACGACTCTTGAAAAAGTTTTGGCCGAAAATCCGAAAGAATACGCTGTGGTTAAATTGATGCCTCAGGTATACGGAGCTGTCCAAGCGGTGATTGAAGAAAAAATTAGCGCCTTTAATAGCGCTGGCAAGGCGGTCATCTGATGGTAAAAATTTTGACAATTGGGGCGGCAGTTCAAGACGTCTTTTTGAGTCATAGCGAAGAGCTAAAACCGGTCGCCGACAAGACGGCTGACGAATTATTTTTGAAAATTGAACTCGGGTCAAAAAATGATGTCAATAATATAAATTTTAGTACTGGTGGTGGGGCAACCAATGCGGCCGTGACATTCGCGCGTCAGGGGCTTGAGGCGCAATTCATGGGCACAATTGCACATGACCCAGCCGGCAACGCTGTCTTAGAGGATTTAGACAAAGAGGGCGTTGATACTTCTAAAATCAGCTATTCGGAAAAGATGCACACAGGTTACTCGGTTGTTTTACTAGCTTCGACAGGTGAGAGGTCATTTTTGACATATCGAGGCGCATCAACTCATCACGATATAAAAAATTTTGACTTGTCTGACTCAGATGCCGACTGGATTTATATTTCTAGTATGGCTGGTAATATGGACGTTCTTGATAAAATTTTTGTTACTGCCAAGAGGCGAGGTATTAAAGTATTTTTTAACCCTGGCAAAGATGAATTAGCGCAAACCGAAAAATTAAAAGGTCTACTTGAGGATGTCGATGTGCTGTCGGTTAACCTCGAAGAAGCCAAACAGATTGTCCATGGATTTATTTTAGAAGAGGTTGTCAGAAAGTTATTAAATTATGTGCCGGCTGTAATTGTTAGCGACGGCCCTAATGGAGTTTTGGCAAGTGACGGCAAGACGATTGTGCGGGCTGGTATGTATGAGGACGTCAAGGTTATTGACCGAACTGGGGCTGGTGATGCCTTTGGTTCTGGCTTTTTGAGCCAGTGGTGCCAGGGCCATTCACTAAAGGATTCAATTGTGTTTGCTAGTGCAAATTCTACCTCGGTCGTAACCAAAATTGGTGCCAAGGCCGGCATACTTCATAAAAAAACCAAATTACATGCCATGCCTCTTAGCGAGAAGCCACTTTAGAAAAATATGACTCAATTCATACAATCACTATTAGGTGCGAATAAAGATGAAAATCTGTTTATAGCTGGTCTTGGTCAGCTTGAAAAAATGACCGGTAATAGTGGAATCGATTCTCGTTTTATTGCTGATATTATTCAAAAAACCCACTCTATTATGCGTAAATTGGGTCTTGATATTGGTGACACAACTGGTGATGAATTGTATTTTACGCTAAACGCCTCGGTTGGAAGTGGTCTCGCAGAATCTTTGTTGATTGACGCGGATTACGCTCTTATTCTGATAGACGGCCAGATTATCTCATTTAACTTAATAGACGTAATTGAAAACAATCATCATGGGCTGCCTTTTGGTAGGCACATTGTAAGTCACGGTCAGCGTAGCTTGCGAGGAGAATTAGCCGCACGCTACATTAACCATGCTAGAGTAAATGGCGATTCGGCTAGGGAGATTGCCGATAGAATTGGGCTTATCCCGTCGACCGGCACATGTTATACTAAATCAAAGCGTAAGCGGATATTAGTTAAGGAGTCGAAGTAATGAAGTATCAAATTTGTGTGTCTGGTGCTGCCTCTGGTAAGACTGTTCAGGCATCTCATCAACTGGCTTATGATCTAGGCAAGACAATTGCTGAGTCAGGTGCGACTCTTTTAACTGGTGCGACGATTGGTTTGCCATGGTATGCTGCTCAGGGCGCCTTTAGTGTTAAGAATCGCCACGGTGTTTCGGTCGGATTTTCGCCAGCTAGTTCTTTTCGTGAGCATGTCACGGTTTACCGACTTCCAACGGTTGAATTCGACTACATTAACTATACTGGTATGGCTTATGTTGGTCGAAATATTCATTTGGTTCGAAGTAGCGATGCCGTTATCACCGTTGGTGGACGGATGGGTAGTTTACATGAATTCGCGACTGCAATTGAAAGCCAAAAAGTTATTGGCGTGCTACTTGGCAGTGGTGGTTTAGCTGACTATATTCCAACGCTTCTCCAGAATATTGAGACACCTGGTGCCAAGGATGTTATTTTTGATACTAATCCAGTCCGATTAGTCGGCAAAATTGTTAAGGCTCTAGATGCGAAGTACGCTGACTTTAAGCATGACGGCACTGACAATAATATTGTAGGCGAAGACGTTGATCTTATTCGAGGCTAGCCACATTATTTTACTTGTGCTTATTTGATAAACCTGATTAAATTAGGCCATCAATACTTTTACGAAAGGACATCTTGTTTATGAATGAAAAAGTCAGTATCGGTCGTGAATGGAAAATAATCATCATTATTCTATCTGTAGCTCTGCTTGGTACGCTGGGTTTTATTTTTGTAGATAGTTTTAGGGTGACAGAACCAATAGCAAATACGGACGATAACACAACCGAGAAGGTTACTACGCAGACACCTGTGGCGGATACGGAAGTGACGACACCGCCCGAGACAGTAGTGGATGATGAGCAATCTAGCACGGCATCCATTAATGTTTTCCCAATAACCCAGTGGGATATCCAGGGTGACTATGTCGTTAACCATCCGGCCGATTATGAGATAGTGGCTGGCGGAGAAGTTTTATTTACCTCTAGTGACCTTACGGGGAGCTGTGCCGACTTTACGGTTGCTTCAGTATTTCGCCGAACTGGCGACCAATTAATTTCATCGATAGGTCATGGGTTTGTTGGACAATCTGGCAACGAGACTGTTAGCGACTTTTATGCCAGTCATGCAATTGGAACCAATGGTGACATCAAGCATATTGGTGAATATTATTATATTTTTGTTGAGCCTGAGACAAGTTGTTTCCAAACTGGTGTCAGCACACCAGATGCTATAGCGACTCGTGTTGCTACGGACATTTATAATTACTTCATCACATTTCGGGCGATATAGTTATAATTTAGCCCACAAGCATATAAGTGTTGGTAATCTAAGTAGTATAATAGGCTAGATGAGCCAAAAATTTCGCCTAGATTCAAGTTACCAGCCAACTGGCGACCAGCCGACCGCTATTTCTCAACTAATAGACGGTCTAAATTCTGGCGAAAAAGAACAGGTTCTATTGGGTGTGACTGGTAGTGGTAAGACTTTTACGATGGCTAATATTATTGCTAATCGTAATGTTCCGACATTGGTGTTGGCCCACAACAAAACATTGGCCGCTCAGTTGTATAGCGAATTCAAGGCATATTTTCCCGATAACGAAGTCCATTATTTCGTTAGCTATTTTGACTATTATCAGCCGGAAGCCTATATGGCCAGTAGTGATACCTATATTGAAAAAGACAGCAAGATTAATGAAGAAATTGATAAATTAAGACACGCTGCAACGGCGGCATTGTTGACGCATCGCGACACAATTATTGTTGCCAGTGTTAGCTGTATCTACGGTATCGGTTCGCCCGAGGCCTATAAAGATATGGCAATTACGGTTACTACTGGCGAGCGTCGTCAACAAGATAAATTTGTTCGACTATTGACTGATATCCAATACCATCGAAACGACATTGATTTCCACCGCGGCACATTCAGGGTCCGAGGTGATATCGTTGATGTCTACCCATCGGGCAGTGATTCGGCTTATCGAATCGAATTTAACAATGATTTGGTTGAACGCCTAACCAGGATTGACCCATTGACGGGTGAAATTACGGCCGAACCCGAAATGGTAACGATTTTCCCAAGTAGCCATTATGTTACGCCAAAGGACAAATTGGAACATGCTATTGTCGGTATCAAACAGGAATTTGCTGAGCGTTTAGAATATTTTGAGAAAAATGACAAGTATCTAGAGGCGCAACGCTTGTCTCAGCGGACTAAGTTTGATATTGAGATGCTAGAAGAGACTGGCTTTGTCAAAGGCATCGAGAATTACAGCCGTTATCTGACGAATCGTGAGGCTGGTGAACAGCCGGCTACACTGATGGACTATTTTGCTGATGATTTTTTGCTACTAGTTGATGAAAGCCACATGACCTTGCCACAAGTTAGGGGTATGTATAACGGCGATAGGGCGCGTAAAGAAGTTCTAGTTGAATACGGATTTCGCATGCCTTCGGCGCTGGACAATCGGCCACTAACATACGAAGAATTTAATCGTCACATTAACCAAGTAATTTATGTTTCTGCAACGCCGAGTGATTACGAATTATCGCATAGCCCACGTCCGGCCGAACAAATTATTCGTCCAACTGGATTAATCGAGCCCGAGGTAATTATTCGCCCAACCAAAAATCAAATTGACGATTTAATATCGGAAATCCAAGATAGGGTAGCGAAGCATCAGCGAGTTTTGGTGACAACCTTGACAAAACGAATGGCCGAAGATTTATCGACGTATTTGCAAGAAATGGGGATTAAGACCGCTTATATTCATAGCGATGTTGATACTTTGGAGCGTGGTGATATTTTGCGCGATTTACGTAGTGGCGTTTACGATGTTTTAGTTGGGATCAATTTGCTACGTGAAGGCCTAGACTTGCCAGAAGTTAGTATGGTTGCGATTATGGATGCTGATAAAGAAGGTTTTTTGCGAAGTAGCGGAGCCTTGATTCAGACCAGCGGCCGCGCATCGCGCCACGTTGAAGGTAAAGTCTATATGTATGCTGATAATATGACCGAATCAATGAAAAAGGCGATTGCCGAAATGGATAGACGACGCAAGATTCAATTGGCGTACAATTTGAAGAATAATATTACACCTGAAAGCATTGCCAAGGAAATTGATGAAGGCCTGAGGAGTTTGATACCAAAGAAGCCTGATGAATCAAATAAGTTGAATCTCAAAAAGATTCCACGCGACGAATACCCTGGTATTATCAAAGACCTAACTGGCCAAATGGAATTTGCCAGTGCCAACTTGGAATTTGAAAAGGCTGCGATTATCCGTGACCAAATCGCTGAGATCAAAGCTAGATTGTAAATAATAAACTGCGCAGTACGGTGATTTTTCTTAGTGTCGCCGGCTTTAAGGCGTGGCTTGCCTCAAACAATGTCAATGTAATTATGAGAAATTAGATAATTTGCGTTTGTCTGTCATGGTGCTTATGCTCATTAGGAGACAATAGTAATTAAATTTATGCTTACTGCTTGCAAAAAATGGCAGACTATGCTATTATTATCAAATTGCATTCGATGAAATGCTAGGGCCTCATTCAAAGACGAGCGCACCCTTACCATAAGGTTATATTTAGGCGCTTTCACCGAATAATTCTCTAATTTTTACGAAATTGCAAATATTATTACATTACTTATAGAAAGGCTATTTAAATATGGCATATCAACAAAGGGGCGGTTTTCGCCCACGTTCAGGCGGCGGTTCACGCCCAGCCAACGGATCACGTTCCGGTGGTTTTAATAGAGGTCGCGGCGGAAGTCGTGGGCCCGTTAAGAAATATATTAACCCAACCAAGTTTATAAATCAGGCGACCGCCAAGGCCGACGAGATTCCTTACGAGTCACAATATAAATTTTCTGATTTTAAATTCAATAGTCAGATTGCTTTTAATATTGCCAAAAAAGGTTATGAAGTAACAACTCAAATCCAAGACCAAGCGATTCCTTTTATCCTAGATGGCAAGGACGTTATTGGGCTTGCTAACACTGGTACCGGTAAGACGGCAGCTTTTCTATTGCCAATTATCGAACACCAAATGGGTATTTCACTTCGTCCAAGTGTATTAATAATTGCGCCTACTCGCGAATTAGCTCAGCAAATTGATGAGCAGTTCCGAGATTTTAGCCAAGGATTAGGCCTGTATTCAGCCCTAGTCGTAGGTGGCGTACCTGTCGATAGACAGATTCGTGAACTTAGACGTCGTCCAAACTTTATTATCGGTACACCAGGTCGTATCAAAGATTTGATGAATCGTCGTTATATTAATCTTGAAAATGTTAACACCTTGGTGCTTGACGAAGCCGACCGTATGCTTGATATGGGCTTTTTGCCAGATATTCGTACGATTGTTACCGCGACACCTCGCGACCGTCAGACATTGCTTTTTAGCGCTACGATTACGCCTGATATTACGGCTATTGTTAATAACTTTACCAAAGAGCCAGTTACAATTTCGGCCCGTACTAGTGAAACTAATGAGCATATCGAGCAAGATGTTATCGAAACTCGCGACAAAGCTCACAAGATTGAACTACTAACCGATATGTTACGCCTACCTAAGTACGAAAAAGTATTAGTGTTCGGTGAGACAAAATTTGGTGTCCAACGCCTTAGCGACCATTTGGATAACAGTGGCATCTCGTCAGTTGCGATTCATGGTAACAAAAACCAATCGCAACGTCAGCGTGCATTGAAACAATTTAAGGAAGGTCATGTTCGTGTCCTAGTAGCAACCGATGTTGCTGCCCGCGGACTAGACATCCCAAATGTTTCGCATGTTATCAACTTTGATACACCACAAACATACGAAGACTACATCCACCGCATCGGTCGAACCGGCCGTGCAGGTGCACCAGGTCACGCCCATACTTTTATTGAAACACGACGTTAAATATTCTAACAACTAACTAAACGAGCATCTTGTTTATAAAAATATACGTTATTAATTTGTGATAATTGCTTTCATGTTTTGTTGTGTAAACTTGTCTAATATTAGGATATAATAAAACATATGACACAGATAACTCGTGATGACGTGCTACATTTAGCGCAACTTTCCAGCTTGGAGCTTTCCGACTCGGAAATTACGGGATTACAGGCGGACCTTGGAAACATTTTGAACTATATTAATAAACTCAGCGAACTTGACACAAAAGATGTTGAGCCAACATATCAAGTGACCGGGCTGCAAAATGTTTGGCGTGATGACACGGTAATTAATTATGGCGTAACGCGCGAAGAGCTGTTGGCTCGGGCGCCAGAATCGGTTGATTTTCAAGTAAAGGTTCCCAAGGTTTTATAATATGACGACTATTTCAGATATTCAAAAAAAGATTAAATCTAGCTCGGCGCGAGCAGTTGTTGAAAATGCCCTTAGGCTGGCTCGGGATAATGAAGATTACCACGCGCTACTTAATTTGACCGAAGAGCGGGCATTAAAACGAGCCGACGAAGTTGACGAAGGCAAAATCACTGGCAAGTTAGCTGGTGTGCCATTTGTAGTAAAAGATAACTTTTTAGCATTTGGCGCTCCAACAACAGCGGCCAGCAAGATGCTAGAAAAGTTTGATGCACCACTTCAGGCGACGGCAGTCGAAAAGCTAGAGGCTGAAGGTGCAATTTGTATCGGCAAAGCCAATTTGGATGCATTTGCCCATGGCGGTAGTACCGAAAACTCAGCTTTTGGGCCAACCAAAAATGCCTTTGATAAAACTAGGGTGGCTGGCGGTAGTAGCGGTGGTTCAGCCGCAATAACGGCTCTTGATGTTGTGCCATTTGCTCTTGGAAGTGATACCGGTGGTTCGATTCGTGAGCCGGCCAGTTTTAACGGCGTTGTTGGCGTCAAACCAACCTACGGGATGATAAGTCGCTATGGAGTTGTCGCGATGGCCAGTAGCACCGATGTAATTGGCACCTTTACTACAAATATTGCTGATGCCGAGATGATTCTGCAAATTATTTCAGGACGTGACGACCGTGATATGACGACACTACCTGATTTTTTTGAAATACAATCTGATGTAAAGCCGGGACTTAGAATTGGCTTGGTCAATGATTTCATGACCAAAGACGTTGACCCAGAAGTCCTTGCAAGAGTTAATGAATATGTTGAAAAGTTAAGAGCAAGTGGTCACACTGTCGAAGCGGTTGATTTGCCAATGGCAGAATATTCTTTGGCGATTTATTACATTATTGTGCCAGCCGAACTGAGTAGCAATTTAGCACGTTACGACGGAATCCGCTATGGGCATCGTGCTGAAGGCGTGATGACGTTGGCTGAACTTTATGGACGAACTCGCGACGAAGGTTTTGTAACAGAGAATAAACGTCGAATTATGATAGGTAGCTACGTTCTTTCTAGTGGTTTTTTTGACGCTTATTACTTGCAAGCTCAAAAGGCTCGAACATTACTCATCAATGAATTTAACGAGTTATTTAAAAAGTACGATATGTTAATCGGGCCAGTTGCGCCAACGTCGGCATTTAAGCTTGGCGAAAATACTGCCGACCCAATTAAGATGTATATGTGCGACATTATGACCGTGGCAACTTCATTGGCTGGATTGCCAGCAATAAGCGTACCGGCCGGCAATAGCGAGTCTGGACTACCAATCGGCGTGCAATTAATGGGGCCTTACCGAAGTGATGCCAGTTTGCTGGCCTTGGCTCGCTCTATGGAGAATAAATAATGGACTACGCCCTGATTATTGGTTTGGCAGCAATATTAATTATTGGTGCGGTTTTGTTTGCGCTAGTTAGTCGAATTTCTTCCAAGAAATATTCCAAAAATTTAAATATAGATCAATATCGAGTTAAGTATTTAGAAATCGAAAACCACCTCAGGCGAGATGACAACTCATCTTATCATTTGTCGATATTAAATGCCGATAAATTGGTTGACTTGGCCTTACGCGAGTCAGGTATTGATGGCGAAACAATGGGTGAGCGCCTCAAAAATTGTAGCGACAAATTTAGCGACCTCAACGGACTTTGGTCAGCTCACAAATTGCGAAATCGAATTGCTCACGAATCAGATGTAAATGTGACTTATGATGAGGCCAGATACGCAATGAGTAGTTTTAAGAAGGCGCTTAAAGAATTGGGAGCAATCTAATGGTAACTGATGACATTTTAGAAAAATATGATATGACTGTTGGCATTGAGTGCCACGTTCAGTTGGCGACCAAGTCAAAGTTATTTAGTGGCGCCGATAATGACGAGCGTGACAAATCTCCAAATAGCGTAGTTAGCCCAATTGATTATGCCTTGCCTGGGATGTTGCCAGTTCTAAATCGTGGTGCAGTTGATTTGGCGATTAAGGCCGGCAAAGCTCTTAATAGCAAAGTTGCCCATATCAGTCGATTTGATAGAAAACATTATTTTTACCCAGATTTGCCAAAAGGCTATCAGACAACTCAAATGTATTTGCCAATTATCGGAGCGGGGGTTATCAATGTCCCTCTCGAGGATGGCGGTTCAATTGAAGTTCGGATTAATCATGCTCATATGGAAGAAGACGCTGGGAAATTGACTCATTATGGCAGTTTTAGCTTGGTTGATTTGAATCGAGCTGGCACGCCATTAATCGAAATTGTGTCTGAACCAGATATTCATTCCGCACTTCAGGCCAAAGCTTATGCCACCGAACTTTATCATTTGATGACCTATGCCGGTGTGACGCGCGGTGATTTATTCCATGGCAATATGCGATTCGATGTTAACGTTTCGGCTGCCCTAAAAGGTGCTGATAAGCTTGGTACTCGAGCAGAAGTGAAGAATCTAAATTCATTTCGTAGCGTTGAACGAGCGGCTGATTATGAATTCCGTCGTCAAATTGAGATATTAGAGAGTGGTGAAAAGGTTGTTCAGGAAACGCGCGGTTGGGATGACAACAAGCAAAAAACTACTTCACAACGTAGCAAGGAAGATGCCCAAGATTATCGTTATATGCCCGATGCCGATATTCCGCCAATTGTCTTGTCGGACGAAGAAATTTTGGCTATTCAATCTGATGTACCTCGACTTTCTAGCGAGTGGAGAAAAATACTGCAAAGACTCGATTTGAATTATTTGCAAATCGAAACATTGCTTGATGCGGAGTTCGAATACCATGGCAAAATCTCATTCCTGGAATCAATCGAAAAAGCCATGGACGATATCAAAAAGGCCAAATTTATAGCTAACTGGAATGTTAATATGTTTATTCCCGTACTGCGCGACGAAACTTTTGTTCGAACCGGCATTGATTATCTGGCGTTAGAATCGGCGATATATGATTTAATTGAACAAGCAAAACTAAGCTCGACTAATGCCAAAACACTATTCAACGAATTAATTAAGTTTGATGAACTGCCAAATATTGAAGACTATGCTACCGAGCGTGGCTTTATCCAAAATAGTGATATTGATGCGATTTCTGGCATTATTGACGAAGTCCTAAGTGATATTTCATCAGTCCAAGCGGTAGCAGATTTCAAAAATGGCAACGAAAAAGTTATTGGATTCTTGGTGGGCCAGGTTATGAAAAAATCTGGCGGTAAGGCAAATCCAGGCCTTGTTCAAAAAATAATTAGGGAGAAAATAGCGTAATGTTAAAACAACCAACCAAGGCAATTATTTGTGCTGCTGGTTTAGGTACTAGATTTTTGCCTCAGACTAAGGCCATGCCAAAAGAAATGTTGCCAATCATTGACAAGCCAGTTATTCAAATAATTGTTGAACAGGCTGTGGCAGCTGGTGTGACCGACATTATTATGGTTACGGGCAGTACCAAACGGGCGATTGAGGATCATTTTGACAGAAGCGACGAGCTAGAAGCCGATTTGCGCGAAAAAGGTAAAGGCGATAAAGCCGATGAAATTAAGGCAATTGCCGAATTGGCCAACTTTATCTATATTCGCCAAAAAGGTACGCCAAAGGGCAATGCCCGGCCAATATTAAATGCCCAGCATCTTATTGATGATGACGAACCGTTCTTTGTATTCTTTGCCGATGACTTCTTTCGATCCACAACTGCTTGGCCACTGCAATTAAAGGATGCCTATAACCAGACGGGTAAATCGGTCATTTCGCTAATTGAAGTTGACAAAAAAGATGCCGATAAATACGGTATGGCTGAAATTGACGAACAAGTGTCAGAGCGAGTCTTTAGGGTCAAAAGTTTAGTCGAAAAGCCTGGTTTTGAGAAAACGCCATCAGCTTTTGCCTCGGTCGGAAGTTATTTATTGACACCTGATATTTTACCGTTAATCGCCCAAGAGAAGACTGGTCCAAAAGGTGAAATTACTTTAGCCGACAGTATTAACGAGCTGGCAATTCAAGATAAAGTCTATGGCTGTTTTATTGAAGGTGTTTGGCATGATACTGGCGACCAACTAAAATATCTCGAAGCCGTGGTTGATGCTGCCTTGGTTAATCCAAGGTATAGCCAGGATTTTCGTCAGTACCTTGATGCTCGTTTGAAACAGCCCGAACTCTAACAGTAATTATTGCGTCACTTGCAAGATAATGTTAATATATAACCATAACGGCCACTCATTATAGGGGTGCCAGAAAAGGGTAATAAAAATGGATATTGCGGCTGAAATTCTTGTAATTATATTATCAGTAACTTTAACGGTATTTTTGGTTGTTGGAATTATTTTAACAATCTATCTAATCAAACTTACTCGTCAAATTCGTAAAGTTACAGCGTCGGCTGAGCGAACGGTTGACGGAATTGAAACGGTTGTAAATAGTGCCGTCAAAATGTCTATTCCAGTCTTAATAACTGATTTGGTTGCAAAATTTATGAATAAATATAAGAAAGATACCAAAGAAAGTAAGGAGAAAGAATAATGTCAAAAATTAAAATTGCCCTAGGTGCACTATTCGGTGCTGTTGCAGGATTTGCAGCCGGTATTTTAGCTGCTCCAAAAAGTGGCGCCGAGACTCGGGCTGATATCAAGGCAAAGGCCGATTCAATAAAGGCTGATGTAACAAAAAAAGCTCACGTCGTTGCCAAGGAAGCTAGCGAAGTTGTCGAAACCGTCAAAGAAAAAGCCGTTGATTTCAAAGACAAGGCCGAGCATGTTGCTAAGGACGTCGAGAAAAAGGCTATTGATCTAAAGGAACGTACTGAACACGCAGTTGCTGCAGGCAAAAAAGATTTTTACAAAAAAAGGTAATATTTAACCAGTCATGATAACAAAAATAAAACAAAAAGTTCAAGATAGTAGCGAACGTAGCGCCAGAAAAAACCTCCTCGAAGAGCTGTTTGCTGATTTTTATCGTAGTCGTAGCAAGGTCTATTCGATCAATTTTTTCCGAGGCTTGTTTTTTGGTCTAGGCTCGGTACTTGGTGGTACTGTCATTGTTGCGATTGTGATTTGGATACTCAGCCAACTGGCAAATTGGTTCCCGCCAATTGGTCAATCTATCCAGGATATTGTCACTACTTTACAGCGCTAAGATTTAAGGTTGATTTTACTACATACAAACCGACCTTGGTTTCGGTATAATTAGATGCATACATGGGGGTAGATTTAAAACCGTCCGATTATGTCCACTTGCATAATCATACGCACCATAGCTTGCTTGATGGCTTAACAAAAATACCCGACCTAATCAACAAAGTCAAAGAAATGGGCATGGAGGCAGTTGCCATAACCGATCATGGCACTATGTCTGGTGCAATCGAGTTTTATAAAGCAGCAACCGAAAATGGCATCAAGCCGATTATTGGTCTGGAGGCCTATGTCGCTACTAGGTCGCGTCATGACCGTGATCCAGCCAAAGATAAAGAGCGTTTTCATATTACGCTTTTGGCAATGAATAACCAGGGATATCAAAACCTGATGAAGCTTAGTTCGCTAGCTAATCTTGAGGGAATGTATTACAAGCCCAGAATTGACCATGAATTAATTGAAAAATATAACGAAGGGCTAATTGTATTATCCGGCTGTGCTGGTGGCGAAGTGGCTGAATGTTTGTCTGGTGATAATTATGAAGCTGCCAAAAAAGTTGCGCTTTGGTATAAGTCGATACTTGGTGATAGATACTATCTCGAGATGCAAGACCATGGCCATCCTGATGTGCCAAATCCATGGCCAGTCCAAACTAAAATTAATGATTATTTGATTAAATTATCAAAAGATATTGACGTCCCTTTGGTTGTTAGTAACGACGGTCACTATTTAATGAAAGACGACCAAGACGCTCACGAAATTTTGCTGTGTGTTGGTACTGGCGCATTTTTGAGTGATGAAAAGCGAATGAGCCTCAAAGAATTTGACCTTCATGTGACTGACCCAGCCGAGATCATTAAGCGTTGGGGTTCAAAATATCCAGAGGCGATACTTAATACCAAGGTTATCGCTGACCGCTGTGAACTGACAATAACATTGGGCGCAATATTAATCCCGAAATTTCCAACTCCAAGTGGCGAGGATGAGAAATCGTATATTGACGAACTAGTTTATCGAGGTTTGGCTTGGCGTTATGCTGGCGTCGAAAAAGCCGATGCTATGAATTTATCGGTTGTAGAAGCAAAAAAGTTAATCCCCGAGAATGTCATGCAACGTGCCAATTATGAGCTGGGCGTGGTTGATGGCATGGGCTTTAATGGCTATTTTTTGATTGTTCAAGATTATATCAACTGGGGCAAAGACCAGGGCATAATCTTTGGACCTGGTCGTGGTAGTGGCGCTGGTTCAATTTTGGCATATGCATTATGCATTACCGAACTTGACCCTTTAAAATATAATTTGCTTTTTGAACGATTTTTGAACCCCGACCGCATCAGCATGCCGGATTTTGATATTGATATTCAAGATACCCGTCGTGATGAGGTGATTGCTCATTGTGTTGAAAAGTATGGGTCTGAGCGAGTCGCCAATATTGTGACTTTTGGCAAAATGGCGGCTAGGGCGGCAGTCCGTGATGTGGCACGTGTTTTGCAGGTTCCATATTCCGAGGCTGACCGTTGGTCTAAAATGGTCCCACCACCAGTCCAGGGCCACCACATAACTCTAAAAACCAGTGTTCAGGATAATGTTGATCTCAAACACGAATATGAGACTAATGCTGTCGCCAAGCGAGTTTTTGATTTTGCCTTTAGGCTTGAGGGCACGATTCGCTCCCATGGCGTTCATGCTGCCGGCGTTGTGATTGCGCCGGACGATATTGTCAAATTTGTGCCACTGGAAATGGCTCAAAAAGGCGTTATTTCGACTCAATATTCAATGGGCCCGGTTGAAGAATTGGGCTTACTTAAAATTGACTTTTTGGGGCTTTCGAACTTAACAACTATTAATAACGCTCTTCGAATTATCAAAAAAGTTTACGGTACTAAAATTGACTTAAATAAATTAGCACTTGACGACGTAGAGGCCTACGAACTATTGCAAAGAGGCGATACAACAGGCGTATTCCAGTTGGAATCGGCTGGTATGAAAAGGTATCTGCGCGAGCTAAAACCTACGGTTTTTGATGATATTATCGCCATGGTAGCGCTCTATCGACCAGGTCCAATGCAATTTATTGACAGTTTTATTAAACGCAAACACGGCAAAGAAAAAATTACTTATTTGCACCCAAAGTTTGAAAATGCACTTCACGAAACTTACGGTATTTTGGTCTATCAAGAGCAATTTATGCAAATATCAAAAGAATTTGCCGGCTTTACGGGTGGCCAAGCTGATACTCTGCGAAAAGCTGTCGGTAAAAAGAAAATAGACCTTATGCGCAAAGTTAAGGTCGACTTTATTGAAGGCGCGGTCAAGTTTAGTGGGGCAGATCCTAAACTAGCTGAAAAGTTTTGGCTACAACTAGAAGAGTTTGCTAATTATTGTTTCAACAAGGCACATGCCGCTTGTTATGGACTAATTTCTTATTGGACAGCCTATTTGAAGGCGCACTATCCCGAGGCGTTTATGGCTGCCTTGATGACTAGTGATCAAAATGACATTGATAGATTAGCGATTGAGATTAATGAGTGCAAGCATATGGGCGTGAAGGTGCTACCACCAGACGTTAACGATGGCTTCGTAGAATTTGCGGTTGTGCCCGGTAAAAAGGAAATTCGTTTTGGAATGGCTGCCGTTAAGGGTGTTGGTGTTGGTGCGGTTGAAGAAATTTTGCGTGCTAGAAAAGATGGCAAATTTAACAGTGTTGAAGATTTTGCCAAGCGTGTTTCGACCAGCAAATTTACCAAAAAAGCCTGGGAATCACTTATAAAATCTGGTGGATTTGATAGCCTTAGCGATCGGTCAGATTTGTTATTTAATCTCGAAACTGTCCAGGCTTTTGCTAGTAAATTACAAAAAGAGGCCCTAAATGGCCAAACTGATTTGTTTGGCGGCCTTACTGGCGTTTCCAGTATTCAGCCAACCATAACATTGCAGACTTCACCTGTTAAACATACCGAAAGAGAAAGGCTGACCTGGGAGCGAGAACTTATGGGACTTTATGTTAGCGCCCATCCGCTAGACCATTACGATACCTATTTTGAAGAGCAGACTGTTCCAATTATTCAAATTATGCCAGAGTTTGATGGCAAGGCAGTGACAATTGGCGGTTTGATTATGGTTGTTCGCACGATTGTGACAAAAAGTGGTTCCAAAATGGCCTTTGTCAAGATTGAGGACAAAACTGGCGAAACTGAAATAATTGTATTCCCAAATCTATATGAGCAAATTGGTGCAAAATTGGTTCAAGATGCTGTGGTCAAAATTGTCGGTAAAATTAGTGCAAGAGATAGGGCAGGCAACCTGGGAACTGAGGCAAAACTAATTGCTGACGAGATTCAATTTGTGACTGATCAAGAGCTTCGCGATTATGAATCAACTGGTCGCAAAATGAAGGCGCCAGAGTCAAGCGAAAAAGTTAAGGCGACCAGAGTTTTGGCCGCCAAGCAATCTCTTAAAAAAATCTATGTTAATATCAAGGACCCCGAGGACCATGAAGCTCTAAAGTTGATGAAGCAAATTTGTAGTGAACATCCCGGACTTTTTGAGATAGTCTTGGTGCTTAAATCTGATAAAAAATCGGCAATCAAATTACCATTTAAGGTTGACGCCAGTGATATATTAATTGGCAAGTTAGTCAAAATTCTTGGGGAAGATAGCGTCGCGCTTAAATAGACAGCTGGTATAGTGCAATGCCAGCGGCTACGCTGACGTTGAATGACTCTTTTTTGCCAGTCATTTTAATCTCAATTAAGTCGTCGCATTGGTCGAGTAGATTGTCAGTAATCCCATTTACTTCCTCACCCAGTAGGAGGGCGATTTTTTGTGGTGCCTTGTAATTTTGCAGTAATACACTTCGTTTGTCCTGTTCAAGTCCAACAATCCTGTAGCCTTGGTTTTTAAAAGAAGTAAAATCGGGTTGGTCTTGATATTCAAAAGGCACCATGGTTTCGGCACCCAGGGCAGTCTTGTGGATTTGTGCCGTTAGCTTGGCTTCAAGGTGCGGTATTCTTTTATCATTCGGCATTTTTGGGTATGGGCTATAACCACTGATAATAATTTTTGATACGCCAAAGCCCTCGCAGGTGCGAAAAATCGACCCTATATTGTGAGTCGAGCGAATATTATGGGCAATTACGATTATTTCGGGCATTTCGTATATTGTACCATTAGATATATTATTGTTTTCGCTCATGTTATAATTTACTTAATGAAAAAAGAAAAATCTAGGGTCGACGCCTTTACTATCATCGAACTCCTTGTTGTAATAGCGATTATTGGTATCCTTGCCGCCGTCACCCTCGTTAGTTATACTGGCGTTTCCAGCCGAGCTGTTGCTGCAACTTTGCAGTCTGACTTATCTAATGCAGCTACCCAGCTAAAGTTATTTCAGATTGCTGACGTTAACGATTATTATCCAGCAACAATCAATTGCGCTATACCAGATAGCTCAACCAATAAATGTATCAAGCTTTCTGCGGGCACCACCTATACCTATACTCCAACTAACACGTCTAGTCCACGCACCTTTACTTTGGATGCCGTAAACGGGACTACAACTTACCGAGTGACTAACAGTACTCCGCCAGCTGTTGTTGCGGCCGCCTCTTTAGTTTGCCCATCTGGGTTTATTGTAGTGCCTGGCAGTGCGACTTATGGCACTTCAGATTTCTGTGTTATGAAGTATGAAGCTAAACAAGTTGGTAGTACTACCACACCAATCTCTACCGCCTCAGGTCTACCCTGGGTTGACATAACCCAAACTACTGCCATAGCCAATGCCCCTAACACCAAAAACCAAGACGGCTCCACCTGTACTACCTGCCACCTCATTACTGAAGCTGAATGGATGACTATTGCTCAGAATGTGCTGAGTGTACCGAGCAATTGGTCTAGCGGCGTTGTAGGTACTGGGTATATCTACTCGGGACACAACGATAACGTCCCAGCTAATGCCCTCGAAGCATCGACTGATGACACATTAGGATACACTAATACTGGAAATGTATCAGGCAACCAACGTCGCACCCTGACCCTCACTAATGGCGAGGTTATTTGG
>CAIMUU010000093.1 GCA_903844835.1 uncultured bacterium
AGTATTGTCAGTTTGTCTGGATCAAGACCGAGCATTTTTCTTGCTTCTACTTTTGAAGTTCTAGTATTAAATTGTTCTTTGATAGGTATGCCAAAAGGAAGGTGCTTCTTTGTATCAATACCTTTTACGTCCAATTGATAATCGAGCAACTCGCTTGGTGTTACAAAATAATCTAAGAGTCTTGTTTCTTCCCAGAAAGGATGGATTGTAAAGTCGGTTATTATGCCAACTGTTATAGCGTTAAGTCTCTTTTTTTCTAATAATATATTGATCATAGTAGCCGCAAATATATGCGTTGAAATTACAACATCTGGCTTCTCTTCCTCAATACATTTACGTAGCTCTCTAGCTAGAATTGAGTTGGTAACTTTCGGCATTGAGTACTTGGACATAACCCAAGTCTTCTTAACCGAGATGCCATATGCTAACGAAGAAAACCTCTTGGTGTAAGTTGCTAAAGTGTAGGCTTTTGAAACCATTGTCTGCAGCCTAGGTTCAATATATCCGTATGCATCGACAATTTTGCATTCGATGCCCATCTTTACAAATTGTTTTTCAATAGCTTCCGCTGTGGAATGATGCCCTTGGCCCGTGGAAATACTAAGTATAAGTACTTTCATGTTTACCCCTCGTAATCAACTTCTACAAAATGGTTATTAAAAACATTATCTAGTTTGTATTTTATCATATTTAGGGCATTGAGTCATATCAATATTTAAAGAATTTTTTAGCCGGTGTTTTCTGTAGTGCTGCCATAACTAGCATTGCAATAAAGAAGCCTATTATAAATTGAACCATATTCCAAGGTATGCTGAATGCTGATATAGCAAAGTTGCCATACATTATCCCACCAGCAATGTAATACCCAAATACCATGAATAGTCCAGAGAGCGTCATTGCTATGATTTGATAGCCTTTGATGATTAATATGTCCCTCTTTCGAAAATATATAGAAATTATTATTAGGAATACTGGTATCAGCAATGCAAACAGCATCAACTGAGATTGCACCTTATTAACAAATTCACCCAATGAAGTAAGGTTGTTGATATCCTCGGTGTATAGTTGCTCTGGGTTGCTACCTAAGTTTACTGAAATTACCGAGGTAACTATAAAATTGAAGGCCGCCCAAACACCTGCCGTTATTAAACTTATTATTATAAGATTCTTTTTATTATTAATTGATTTTTCAATTGCTAGGCCCATTAGTAATGCCATTGTCCCCTTAATGCAGAGTGTCCAAGGAGCCCAATTTGCATACCCTATGAAAATATCAGCCAGAGCAGATCCGACACCTGCCGCGATTGCTCCGTATTTATAACCCAAAATGAAGACTGACAAAAATATCATACTGTCTCCAAGATGAATGTAACCATTTGTGAAAGGAACCGGTATAACGAATATCATGGTAGCAATGGTAACCAAAGCCATCATGAGCCCTGTCATAATTATGTCTTTTGTATTGATTCCCTTGCCTGTGTTTTCCATTTCTATTCCGGTGAATCTACAGCTTGTATGCATATTTCTGAAAATATTTTTTATTTTAT
>CAIMUU010000094.1 GCA_903844835.1 uncultured bacterium
CCCTACTCAGTATAAAAATATTTTTGCAGCCCATCGCCATCTTCCTATGTAATTATAATGTTTATTATATTACAGTCTAAGCTTTCTTTAAGCAAGCAAATTATTAAATGGGCTACAAAAAATAAGCGAAACCAGATAGGTCCATTAGTATATTTTGAGCCCCAATAGAATATCCAATCTAATTATTGTCCCTGGATTTACATCGAGCCGTAACCGAAATGCCCCTCACGGGCTTTTTGCTCATAAATTGGGCGCTTTAAATTTAGCGTTTTAATTATCCCATTTGGCGATATATCATATCCCACCACCTGGCTCTGCGCGCCATCAACCACAACTGTTGCCTCCAACGGCTGGTCATAGCCAATCGCATATGCCAAATAGACATATACCTCTTTGGCATTATTCTTTTTGAGATAATCAATCGCAATAATCCGCGCCATATAGGCCGCCGACCTATCAACTTTACTAGGGTCTTTGCCACTAAAAGCTCCGCCACCAATTGGGATTCGCGGGCCATAATTATCAACCACTAATTTTCGCCCAGTCAGGCCCGAATCTGCCTCAAAACCACCAACCTCCCAATCACCGGCAGGATTTACGTGAAAATCAATTTCTTGAACAGCCTCAATCTTTTCGGCCAACAACCAATCTTTTACCACAGCCAAAAGTTCGGCCCCGACAGCATGCTGAAAACTAGCCACAATACTAATAATCTTGCCGTCCTTTGTCGTCACCTGAGTTTTGCCATCAAATGGCCATTTCTTGTAAATGTATTGGCACAGCCGACGAGCCAACGCAAATTCTAGCGGTAACATCTCGGGCGTCTCATTTGTGGCATAGCCAACCATAATTCCCTGATCGCCCGCCCCACCGATGTCGACTCCCCTGGCAATTTCGGGGCTTTGGCGCACGATATGCTCGATTAATTCCACCTCGCCGGCCAGACGCTTTACAATCTCAGCAACATCGACTTTTTCAGCCTTTGAAGTCACCTCGCCTGTCACAAAAACCCGACCATGGCCACCGGCCACATCAACCGCGACGCGCGCATCTGGGTCCTGACTTAAATAGGCATCCAAAATCGCATCGGAAATTTGGTCGCAGATTTTGTCAGGATGTTTCGGCGAAACACTCTCGGCAGTTCTAAAATTTGACATTAAAAAATCCTTTCTACAGCAGAAAGGACAAAAATCGTATCGTCATTATCCTTCCCCTGCGGGCTAGGTTTAGCACCTTACATTAAATGCAGGTTGCTGGCAGGTCATAAAGCTAGGACTCTCGCTGCGCTCTTGATATTAAATTGTTAATGTCATTATTATATATCAAATACAGGCAAATATACATCTTTAAAATAGAAGCCTACATAATTGCAGGCTTCTATTAATTATCTAACAAACGCTTTTATTTTTCTCTGGTCCCCAGCACGTCAGATGCAAGACCATAAGTATCAACAAACTCTTGATGACCAATAATATACCTATCATTGCCGACCTCATCAGGATGCTCGGGATCAAACGGTGTGGCAATCATACAATCCAAAGCCCCAACTTGTTTTTCGCCCCAAGGAGCAACGATTTCAATTGGTGCACCAGTTGGATTTTCAACGATTCTAGCCATACCTTTGGCGCGATATGTACCATTTTCATCTATAGCTTCGTAGCGTTTTGCAAATTTTTCTGGCTTTAATATATACTTCTCGCCACCTGGGTTGGTAAGTATCATATCGCCAGCCTCAGCAATATTAACTGTCTCGGTTGTGCCATCGGCAAGAATTGTTTTTACCTCTTCTTGCTCGGTAGCTTGTCTAGCCTCAACAATAGCCTTTTTGGCATAAACCGGGGCTTCTGCCAGCAACTTTGTATACTGTTCGGTTGATAGATCTAGAGCCTGCACTTCCACTTTTTGTTCTATGTTTTTGTCGTTTTCCATTTTTTAACATTAGCATAATTATTGAATATAGTCAACCGAAACAGCATAGCAACAACAACTATGATAAAATATAACAGATGAAAATACTTGGCATTGAATCAAGTTGCGACGAAACCGCCGCATCCGTCGTTGAAAATGGACGGGTTATTTTAAGTAACGTAATTAATTCACAAATTGATATTCACGCCGTCTATGGCGGTGTCGTACCCGAAGTTGCCGCCCGAAGTCATATCGAAGTTATTAACCCTGTTATAAATAAGGCACTAACAGATGCCAATTTATTATGGGACGATATTGATGCTATTGCCGTGACTTATGCGCCAGGTCTAGTTGGTTCTCTTTTAATCGGAACGCTTGCCGCTCGAACCCTAGCAGTCTTAAAAAATAAACCGCTCTACCCAGTCCATCATATCGAAGCCCATGTCTATGCCAACTTCCTGGGAGAAAACGCCCCATCGTTTCCAATTTTGGCTTTGATTGTCAGTGGCGGACACAGCCAGCTTGTCTTTTTCCGTGACCATGGCGATTTTGATATTCTAGGCCAAACTCAAGATGATGCCATCGGTGAAGCTTTTGATAAGGTCGCCAAGATTATTGGTCTGCCATATCCAGGTGGGCCATCAATTGCTAAGGCCGCATTAAGTGGCAATCCCCTTGCCTATCAATTTCCCAAAGCCAAGCTATCTGGCGATTATGACTTTTCGTTCTCTGGCCTTAAAACTGCCGTTTTGAGGGCAGTCCAACGCGAAGCAGGCGTTGACTTTACTTTTCCATCAACAGGCCTTGCAGAGCTCCTAAACGATGCACAGAGGGCCGACTTTGCCGCCAGTTTCCAACGAATAGCGATTGAAACATTAGTCGACAAAACAGCCAAGGCATTTCGTGATTTTAGCCCAAAATCCGTTGTAATCGCTGGTGGCGTGGCAGCCAACTCAGAGCTTCGTCGTATCTTATCAGATACAATACCAATAAAAATTGACTACGCCCCGATAAATTTGTGCACCGATAATGCTGCAATGGTTGCGTCTCTGGGATATTTTCAAGCCCAGTCCAACCAACCCGCAAATCCTTTAGATGTAGAGGTTTTACCTAGTCTATCGATGGCGAAACACTGACATCACTCTGTGAAATACGTTTTTTGCGAATGGCAGTCCCCTGCTCCAAAGTCGATATAATCTAGACAAAGGCAAATCAAATGTGCCAGCTAGTTCGGTCTCGGCACTGGCCCAACTAAGCTTAAAATTAGAAACTCCTCCACCAATTAGGCCTCCAAAATCATAACGGCCCAATCCCCACTCTTTACATTTCAAAATCGCATGCCATTTTAAGGCATAATTAAGGCGCAATTGTTGGCCTATCTCGTTCATACCGCCATAAAGCTCAAAAGCTGTATCCGCACTAATCGCCAACCACAAAAATGCGGCCGGCTCATCATCAACATAAGCTACAAATAACACCGACTTATCACCTAATTTGCTAAAAACATCATAATAATATTGATCGTCATGCAGATTAAATTTTGCTCGTCTAGCTGTTCCGTGATAGATTTTTAAACACTTCGTAAGTTCGTCTTTGTTGTGGACGATTTTTATCTTCATCGCCTCTGATGCAGACTTACGAATATATTGACGGGTTTTCTTGACCATATCAGCCAAAAGCTCAGACTCAGACTGTTTAATGTTCAAAATAATTGTTTTGGCAGGCAGAATTCGATTAATTGACTTCTCCCACCCTGATGGCGCTTCAAAATCAATGCTATCTGGCTCAACTGATATTGCAACCGAGTGATAATTGGCTTTGGCATAACTAGCTAGTTCATTTAATAGCTCTGCCCTATTGTCTTCACCAACCACCGGGCCACGTGGCACATAAGCCAGCGACCTTAGAGGCCATGGTAATTTGCGTATTAATAATTGAGCAGCCCCAACCACCTCTTCAGAATCATCAAGCAAAAACATTCTGTCCGCCGTCCAGCCATGGGCCGACTTTAAATCTCCCCAACCCCAAAGCTGTAGCGGATGTCCAGCATTATCAAGTACGTAATTATCCCACTCTTGTTTGTCTTGGCATCGTCTTAATATAGTCATATTTATATTATACAACTTATCCTATTTTATTATTTATGATATACTAATAGCTGAAAACAAACACGTGAATTTAGAGGGGCGTTCAAAGGGTTTTCGTATGAAAACTCTGAGTAATCTATACTTTTCACGTGGTAATAATATCGATATTTTTAAAATTATTCTAATATGAAATTAGCCAAAGCCTACGATCCAAATCAGTACGAGCCCAATATCTACGCCATGTGGGAAGAGGGTGGTGCTTTCGAGCCAACGGGGGTAGGTGAACCCTTTAGTATTGTTATGCCACCGCCTAATGCCAACGGCAATCTACACATGGGGCACGCCTTAACGGTCAACCTAGAAGACATTATGGCTCGTTATTATCGTATGCGTGGGCGCGACGTTATCTATATCCCCGGGGCCGACCATGCCGGTTTTGAAACTTGGGTCGTTTACGACAAGATCCTAGAAGGGCAGGGGAGAAACAGATTTGATTTTACTCGTGAGCAGTTGTATAGCCAGGTTTGGAATTTTGTCGAGCAACAACGCGGCAACATGGAACTACAATTACGCGCTCTTGGCGTCAGCGCATCATGGAAGCACCTTGTATTTACACTCGACAAAAAGGTGATTGATACCGTCTACAAGACATTCAAAAAGCTTTGGGATGAAGGCCTTATTTACAGAGGTGAGCGTATTGTGAATTACAGTACAAAATACCAGACTAGTTACGCTGATATCGAAGTTGATCACAAATTAGAAAAGGGCACACTCTGGAATATTGCTTACCCAACCTACGACAAGATTGGCGAAATTATTATTGCCACAACTCGCCCTGAAACCCTGTTCGGCGATACGGCCGTAGCCGTCCACCCAGATGACGAACGCTACAAAGACCTAATTGGAACGCGAGTCTTATTACCGCTAACTGGTAGGGAAATCCCAATTATTGCCGATGAGTTCGTTGACCCAACCTTTGGAACCGGCGCCGTCAAGGTAACACCTGCGCACGACCCAAATGACTTCGAGATGAGTCAACGCCATAATCTTGAAAAAATCCAAGTAATTGATTTTGATGGCAAAATGATAAATGTCCCAAGCCAATTTGCCGGACTAACCGTAGATGTTGCGCGTAAACGGACCCTTGCTGCACTTGAGGCTGAGGAATTGCTGAGAGGCGAAACAACTATCGAGCACTCGGTTGGCTACGATTACAAAAGTGGTCTGCCAATCCAGCCATTAATCAAAGATCAATGGTTCCTCAAAATATCAACCCTTGCCAAGCGCGCCAAAGAGGCGATTGAGAAAAATGAGATTACATTCACGCCCGAAAGTCGCAAACGAATCCTAGTCCAGTACCTCGATAACCTGCGCGACTGGAACTTGTCGCGCCAGATACCATGGGGTATTCCAATTCCGGCGTTTCAAAACGTTGATGACTCAAATGATTGGATTTTTGACGAACGAGTTGACGAAAAGACCATATCTGTTAATGGCAAGAAGTATCAGCGCGAAGAAGACACCCTTGATACTTGGTTTAGCAGTGGTCAATGGCCGTTTATTACAACTGACGCCATGACAAATGGCCCCTTGAGCCGTTTTTACCCAAATAGCGTCATGGAAACAGGCGTGGATATTTTGGATCGTTGGGTTGCCAGAATGATAATGCTAGGCCTATACAACACCGGCAAGGTGCCATTTAAGCATGTTTACCTACACGGTCTAATTTTGGATGAAAAAGGCCAAAAAATGAGTAAAAGCAAAGGCAATGTCGTCAATCCGATGGAGACTATTGCCAAATATGGCTCAGACGCCCTGCGCCTAGGTGTTATTGCCAATCGTAGCGCTGGCCAAAATCAGGCATTTGGCATTGATAAAGTGATGGCAGGCCGAAATTTCTGTAATAAACTGTGGAATATCGCTCGTTTTGCCGAAGATAGGTTGGGCAGTGGTTACCGAAACGTAATTGCTAAGCCAATGACAATTGCCGATCACTGGATTATAAGAGAATTAAATAATTCCATATCTGATATCGAGAAAAAGATTGAATCATACCGTTTTGCAGAGGCGAGTGACACAATCTATCATACAATCTGGGATAGCGTGGCCGACTGGTATATCGAGGCCAGCAAACTCCAAGACAACCCAACGATGTTGGCCTGGGTTATGGACACTATTTTAAAGTTAGCTCATCCATTTGCCCCATTCGTAACAGAGACAATCTGGCAAACTATACCAGCCAACAATAAATTGCTTATTTCATCCAAATGGCCAGTCAAGGCCACCTATGACGAGATTGCTGCGGCCGAATTTGGGCGACTCATCAAGCTAGTCGACGAAGCCCGCTATGTAATTGCCGATTTGCCCGGTAACGTCCGATATGACCTCTTGTATCAAAATGATAGCTTAATTGCCGACAACAGATTATTAATTCAAAGATTAGCCAAACTAAAAAGCGTTCAAATGGTTGACCAAGCTCGTGGATTACGCTTAGCTGCTAGTGGCAGGGAAGCCTGGTTGGATATTTCTACCAAAACCCTAGACGAACACCAGACTAAATTAGAGGCCCGCCTCAAAGATATAAATGCGTTAATTAAATCGTTCGAAGCCCGCCTAGCTAATGATACATACGTCAAAAAAGCCCCAGCCGAACTAGTCGAAGAAACACGAACTCAATTGGAACAAAAAAAGGCGCATGCAGAGCGCCTGGTAAACGAATTAAAGATTCTAAAATAAAAAATGCCAAGAAATGAATGACGGCTGGCCCAGAATAATCTGAGCCAGCCGTTTTTAGAAAGGATAGTACTAGACTTGGGCGTTGGCCCAACCGCTGTGGCGCATTGCGTTATAATAACCGTTGACTCTGCACCCAAGCAGCGTGCATCTCGTCACCACATAGGCGACGAATTCGAATTGACCCTCCACCCCGGACTCGTAAGCCAAACTTACGATACGAAGTTCGACTTTCCCAACTTCGCCGAGCTGGAAGTTGGCCAGGTGCGGGTTCCGCTTGTTGAATGCGTAAGCGAAACAGTTGCACAAGTCCAAATGCGACGGTCCTCCAAGGATTTCGTACTGTTTTTTGGTAGCCATAAAAGCCACCTCCTTTAAAAGCTCTACCGTTGCCGGTAGGCACATCCCACATAAAGTGAGAATATTATGATTATATACGATAGTTTGGTTTTGTCAATGGCTACTGATGATGGTATGGCTTGTCGCCAGCAATTTCTTGCGCTCGGTACACTTGCTCGACTAATATTAAACGAACTAACTGATGCGGGAAGACTAATTTCGACAACGACCAAATAAAATTAGCTCGCTCAAAAATAGCTTTATCAACTCCAAAAGCGCCGCCAATGACAATTACGACTGGCTGAGATTTATCCAGCAACGTAACAAATTTATTTGATAGGGAAGTCGAGTCGATATTACTTCCGCGCTCGTCTAGCAAGATAACGTAGTCGTTATCATTTAGGCGATTTAATATACGCCCAGACTCTTCCTGGCGAGCCCTCAGGTCATCCAAGGATGAATGAGACAGAATTACCCATTCTATATCAAATGGCCGTTTTAAACGCTTTTGATAGCGTTCAATACCTTCGGATACCCAAGATTCGTGCTTTTTGCCAACGGTTAATATTCGGATAGGCATATTACATCTTTATTTTATTGGCGACTCTTGTCAGCGCCTCAATATCTGGCGCCTGGGTCTTGTCCTGCATTTTTTTCAAATCGTTGCCATGGTAAATCGGGATTAGGTGGATATGGACATGAGGTACACCAAAGCCTTCTACGACGATGCCAACCCTTGGCGAACCAATTACTTCGCGAATATGAATACCAATTTTTTTGGCCACAGCTAACAGATAGAAATAGTCTTCATCTTCCATGTCCCAAATATGATTAATTTGTTTCTTGGGAACGACCAGGGTATGACCCTCATTAATTGGGTGCATCTCCATAAAAGCGATGACCCGGTCGTCTTCATAGACTTTTTGACAGCTCAGTTCACCTTTGATAATTTTCGTAAAGATTGATGGTTCTTGCATAGCCTAATTGTAGCAAACTTATCAATTAACAGCATTGGCCTGAAGTTTTGCACCTTCTGCTTCGGCCTCGTCAAGCAATGTTAGTAAGGTCTGTTGATTGACCACCGAAAAGCTATCTGTATGGGCCTCGAATTTCCAGTCCGACTCATCGCCGTCATTTTCCCTTAGTTTTCCACAATAATATGTTCTGTGTCTATATATAATTGGCGACAAATCAAAGAGCGCCAAATCCGATGCTAGCTGGTCGGCGGGTGACTGTTCGACCACTGAAGTTAGACCGTTGCAAGATATAATGACCGTTGACCCAAAGTCCGCCGACCCAGGTTTGCCACCATAATTTATCTCTTGGCCATCTGAACCACGGGCAGATATCGGCGGTAGCCAAAGTTGCCCGTCTTTTTTGCGAATAATCGAGTATGGTTCACCAGAATATGTTGATAATTCAATAAATGCATTTGGATATTCATTTTTTAATATTTCAACAATTTTAGTATTTGATTCAAGTTCTTGGGGATACCTAGCATATTCATCATTAGATATTTTTGGCTCCGACTGGCCAACATCCTCGATCGACCCGTCATCTGGGCGGGTAGTGCCAATAGGCGATTTTAGTTTATTATGTGACTCAATCATATCCATCTCTGTTGTTTTATGATAACGAATTTCATTATAACTTAACACAAAAAATAGAGACACATAATGTGTCTCTATTTAGTCTTTACCTAATAAATTATAGTCTACTCAATATATCTGAGGCTGACGGCGCCTTAGGCTCTACATAATTCTTAAACTCATCTTCCTTTTCCTTTAGATATGCAGATAATTTTTCACTGATAATGGTTGCTCTCGACAGGTCCCCCGCATAGGGCATATGCTCATATGACGTTACTGTGACATCACTATAACCTTCTGTTGTGCCCAATTTTATCGCAACTCTTCTGTTTTGTTGGTCCACATTATACCCAGAAACCTTTTCTTGTTCGCTGTTTATAATTGGCGTTAAATCATAATTCATAATACTTCTGGGTCTATAGGATCCGTCTGCAAATTGACGCTGATTTATCTGGGTAACACCACGATACGAAAATGCTAATGTGCAATAGTCCGTATTATCACCATTGTCACCGTCACCGTAATAACTTCCAGAATAATTCGTAATATTCGGCGCATCAGGGTAATCATTAATATCATTAGACCTAGTGACAATATACCTTCTGCCGTCTTTGGTCATATGTTCCACAAATGCGTGTGGGTATTTTTCTGACAACCCTTCCATAACTTTTTCGTTCGTATATTGTTCCGGAGTAAATTCTGGGTCAGGGTAGGCAATTTCGTGTAGTAGCGCCGATTGGTATTCATCAATTTTTTCTGGGCTAGCACCCTTTAGCACATCTCTTGGATCAATTAGTGTTGGCTCGCTTGATTCTGGTCCTTGTTCTGGCATATTTTCCCCTTTATTTGTTTTATATAACTTAACAAAATTAAATCATACTTATGCTATTTAATCAACATGGCTAGAACCGACAATGTGCAGACAACAAACAGAGGCGCTGATTGCGCCTCTGGATATTCGACTATTAACCGGGGCTACAACGAATCCAATATTTCCTGTGCGGTTAGTATTTTTGGCTCAACATCATTTTTGTGGAATTCTTCACTCATTGTTAACAGGGTCTTCAAGGCGCCTAGGTCTGCACGTTCATACCCAACATGAGTAACAGTTTGCAATACAATAGTACTGCCTTTTTCATTACGTAATGTAAGCTCAGGCCTTGGGTCCCCCGAATCTCTCGAATAGATGTCAACATCCAATACTGGAGTCAAATCGTAACTAGATAAATCAGTAATAATAGCCCCAGGAATACTAGCACGTATTGCGGTTATACCACGATAAGACAGTGCAAGGTTGACTGATTTATAATTCTCATAAGCACCGGGACTAGAAACGCTCTTTTGGTTATAATTATGAACATTCATAAACGCGTCATTCTTTAGCGTCAAATAGCCCCTGCCGTCCTGAGTCGTATGTTCAACAAGAGCATGGGGGTACATATTCAACAGACCATCCATGATTTCGATATTTCTTTGCTGTTCAGGTGTAAATTCAGGGTCCTCGGGATTAGAAATGTCCAAAGTCAACGCATCTTGATATTCGGTTAATTCTTGACCTTTTTGAATTTGTTCTGCTGCTGTTGGCTCATTTGGTGTATCTTCTGGTCCTTGTTCTGGCATATTTTCCCCTTTATTTGTTTTATTATATTTGGATACATCTAACCATAGCATAAGTGTTTTGTCAATATATAAACTATCACCAACCGACTCCATATTATTCAAAACAAGACTTGCGTATATCTTATAGGTGCTGTTATAATTTGAAGACGAAAAAAATTACAAGAAATGATATGGGCGATAATATAGAATCTGGTGCAAAAAATTTAGTCAACAAAGATGAGGCCGAAATAAATAGCGGCCCCAATTCTTTGATTGACCAAAATTACTCGCCCGAAGAAATTGCCAGAATTAAAGAAATTATTACCCAGCAAGAATATGAAATTTCTTTTCTGCATTCCGCGCTTGAAGCCCTCCAGG
>CAIMUU010000095.1 GCA_903844835.1 uncultured bacterium
TACTGTAGGTGACCAATTGTTGTGGGGCGCAGCAGAACCACTTCGCCGTATGTTACGCATTTTGATTGAAAAGTAACTTTTTCATTATTTTGCTGATATAAAAAACAACATTAAAAATAGCCAACAAGGAAGTTGATTTGCGTATTGCCATCAGTCCGGTTATTTGGGGCGAGCAGGTAGTGATTCGTATTCTCGATAAGTCTGGGAATTCTTTCAACTTAGAAGAAATGGGCTATGCTGGCCGTGCATTAAGAACCGTCAGAAAAGGCATCAAGAGGCCAAACGGTATGGTATTAACTTCCGGACCGACAGGAAGCGGCAAGACTACAAGCCTTTATGCTCTAATCAAGGAAATAAAAAATGATGCAGTTAATATTGTGGCGCTGGAAGACCCAGTTGAATATAAGATTGAAGGTGTTAACCAAATCCAGGTAAATGCCGATGTCGGGCTTACTTTTGCTAATGGGCTTCGCTCAATATTGCGTCAAGACCCAGATGTTGTGATGGTTGGTGAGATTCGTGATAGCGAGACGGCAAGTCTAGCCGTACAGGCAGCTCTTACTGGCCACTTGGTCTTTAGCACTCTTCACACCAATAGCGCGGCAGGCGTGTTACCACGGCTACTTGATATGGGTGTTGAGCCGTTCTTAATAGCGAGCACCGTGAACACAATAATTGGACAAAGGCTTGTCCGTCGTGTTGCCGAAAAACGCGAAACATATCTTTCAAACCCAATTGAAACACAAAATATTTTAACGACAGTTGGCCATTTATTGCCAAAAACTCCTGCCGACGTTGCGAGGGTTTCTCAAGATTTAGGCTATAAAGACTTGCCACTAGCCGGGCAAAGCGCTTATACTTTAGTTAGGGGAATTGATAGCCCTCAAGCTCCAGCACCGCGAGGATATAGTGGGCGAGCTGGTTTATATGAAGTTATGGATGTCACCGAAGAGATACAGAGGCTAATAGTTGCTCATGCAACTAGCGCCGAGATTCAGCATAAAGCCCAAGAACAAGGCATGGTGACAATGAGGCAGGATGGTTATCTGAAGGTATTACAGGGGATAACTACAATAGAAGAAGTCAATCGCGTAACAACAGATGCAGCATAAGAAGGGTGGAGTCAATGAACAATCAGGAACTAAAAATTGAGATTTTACTTGAGGAGGTGGTTCGAAAGCGGGCCTCTGACCTACATCTTCAAGTTGGTTTACCACCAATGTTACGAGTGGATGGTTCGTTGATACCTATAATTGGCTACAACCCACTTGATGAGCAACTAGTTGAGTCGTTAATATTTTCAATTCTTGATCAAGACCAGCGACAAATATTGTTAAAAGATAAGGAATTTGACTTTAGCTTTGCGTTTGGTACATTAGGCAGGTTCCGAGTTAATGCTTTCCATGAGCGTGGTAATCTTGCAGCGGCAATGAGGCTAATCCCAAATGAGATTAAGACAATAGCCGAATTAGGGTTACCTAATGTTGTGATGGGATTTGCTGATTATCCACGAGGGCTTGTCCTTATTACTGGGCCAACCGGCAGTGGTAAATCAACGACCTTGGCGGCTTTAGTTGATAAGATCAACAGCGAGCGTTCACAGCACATTGTTACTATTGAAGACCCGATTGAGTTTACGCATAAGTCAAAAAAATCTGCTGTTGTTCAGCGCGAAGTTCACTACGATACATATAGCTTTAGTGCTGCGCTTCGTTCAAGCCTACGCCAAGATCCCGACGTCGTGCTTATCGGTGAGATGCGCGATCTTGAGACTATTAGTGCAGCTATTACAATTGCCGAGACGGGGCATTTGGTTTTTGCAACACTACACACAAATAGCGCCTCGCAGTCAATCGATCGTATGATTGACGTATTTCCACCTCATCAACAGCCACAAATTAGGGCCCAACTTTCTAGTATATTAATGGCAGTTTGTTCTCAGCGCTTGATACCAGCCATCGGTGGGGGACGAGTTGTAGCAGCCGAGATATTGGTTACTAACCCAGCTGTGCGTAATATTATTCGTGAGGGAAAAGCTCATCAACTTGATGCTGTTGTCCAAACTGGCTCTGACCAGGGTATGCAAACAATGGATCGTACGTTGGTAAATTTGGTTCAGAGCGGTACTGTAACCTATGATAATGCTCGTGAGGTCGCCGTTGATTTATCTGAATTTGAGAGATTGATGAGAGGCTAAATTAATGAAAAAGTTCACCTATGAAGCTCGTGATCAAGCCACCAATAAAATCACAAAATCTACAGTCCAAGCCGACTCAGAGGGGGCGGCAGCCAACTTGCTTATTAGTCAGGGGTTTACTCCACTAATCATAAAAGAGCAGAATAATAGTGACAGCCTAATTGAACGCATAACTGGCAAAATTACTACAAAAGATAAGATTGTTTTTACACGTCAACTTGCCACTTTAGTTGGAGCTGGCTTGCCGTTGTCTCAAAGCCTTAGTACGGTTTCTGAGCAGACTGATAACAAGAAAATGAAATCAATCGCTCAAGATATTACCGCTACGGTTGAGGGTGGTAAATCTTTGTCCGAATCTTTTTCGAAATTTCCTGCGGTTTTTGACCCAGTATTTTTGGCATTGATTGCTGCTGGTGAGGTCTCGGGGACGCTTGACGAAGCACTAAGACGAGTTGCCGATCAGCAAGAAAAAGACGCTGCAATAACTAGCAAAATTAAGGGCGCACTAACATATCCAATTATTGTTCTATTCGTAATTTTGGCAGTTTTGGCTTTTATGTTATTTACTGTTGTGCCTCAGGTTGAAAAACTTTACCATGACCTAAAGCGCTCATTGCCATTTCTAACGCGAGCGATGGTTGGCGCCGCCAATTTTCTAGCGAGTTATTGGTGGATAGTTGTTATATTGTTAGCAGTTGGTGCTTATTTTTTCACTCAATATCTAAAAACTCCTGCTGGGCAAAAAATGCTAGACACGATTAAGCTTAGGGTACCGGTTTTTGGCAAAATGTTTCAAAAATTGTACATGGGGCGTTTTATGAGGACGGGCCAGACGTTACTCAGCTCTGGTGTGAGTATGCTTGATATGCTCAGGATTACTGCAAAGGCAGTTAATAATTCATATATCGAAAAAAGTATTGTAAGGGCGGCAGATAAAGTTAAGGGCGGCAAGGCGTTATCTGTGGCTCTAAAGCCTGAAGAATTTATTCTTGCCTTGGTACCCCAGATGATAAAGATAGGCGAACAATCTGGCCGCATTGATGAAATGATGGGCAAGACCGCAAAGGTTTATGAAGACGAACTTGATGAGCAGATTAGGACAATCTCAACCGCCATTGAGCCAGTACTGATGGTCGTGCTTGCGGTAGTGGCGGGTGGGATGGTTGCAGCTATATTGTTGCCAATCTATAGTCTAGTAAACGGCATCAATGTCTAGACGCGGATGATTGAGTGTAGTAATATAAGCATAAGAGCAATAATAAATTTGTATAGATGAAAGGCCAAGAGATTATGAGCATTCAGCAAAAAAATAAAGGTTTTACAATCATCGAGGTTGTTTTGGTATTGGGAATCGCTGGGCTAATTTTCCTGATGGTATTTATTGCATATCCAGCTGTTTCGCGTGGCGTTAGGGATTCTCAGCGCAAACGTGATTTGACGCTTGCGATGGCGGCAATAAGTAGTTACTCAAACAATAACAGAGGCGACTTGCCAAACTTATCTACGCCACTTCTTGCGGCAAATTTCATATCTTCATATTTGACTATAGGTGGGGATAAATTCCTTGACCCATCGGGAGCAAACTCGTCCGATCTAACGGCAACGACGTATTCATTTTCTGCAAATACAACTTTGACAACTTATCCAGTCGTGTTTGACGCCGCTACCAACCAAAATGTAATTTATTATGCTACTGGGTATACTTGTGGCACAGGTGGTGCTATTACGGCAGCTGGTAGTAGAAAGATTTCTCTTCGCATGGCCCTCGAGGGTGGCGGAACTACTTGCCAAAGTAATTAGTTAAATAAGCTTTTTTACAGAAATTAGCCTCGATTAGTGAATCGAGGCTTTTTCTTTTTACGGCCAATTAGGGTATGATAGTGTTTATGGATAATACAGTAATATATATTGTTTTGGCATTGTTGGGGTTATGCATGGGTAGTTTTGCCGGTGCCTCGGTATGGCGGATACGAGCCCGCCAACTGGCTCAAGAAAATGCTGACGGTGAGTGCAGTGACAAGCATGAGTATAAGAAACTTCACGATTTAGTTAGCGTAAAAATAACGAAAGACCATTCGCGATGCCTAAACTGTTCATATCAATTAAGGTGGTATGATTTGCTACCGGTTGTAAGCTGGGTCACTTTGGGCGGTAAGTGCCGCAAGTGTCGCAAGCCAATTGGGTGGATGGAACCAGTTATTGAAGTTGGCGTAGCATCTTTCTTTTTGTTGTCATATATTTATTGGCCATATTCATTAGAGAATTTTTTTGAAATTTCTAGATTCTGTCTTTGGCTAGCGGCTGGTGTTGGTTTGGCTATCCTGTTTGTATATGACAAAAAATGGTTTATTTTGCCAAACTCGGTAAACTTCACGGTTATGGGTATCGGGGCTGTTAGTTCTTTGATGCTTATCTTATCCTCTCAGGACAAGCTTGGTGCGCTGTTTAGTATTATTGGCTCAATTTTGATATTGAGTGGAATATATTTAGTCCTATACCTAATTTCTCACGGTAAGTGGATAGGCTTTGGTGACATTAAGCTTGGACTCGGGTTAGCTTTGTTGCTTGCTGATTGGAGATTGGCGTTTATTGCGCTATTTTCGGCCAATTTTATTGGTTGCCTCATCGTCCTGCCGGCATTGATCACTCGAAAAATGAAGCGTGATTCTCACATACCATTCGGGCCACTTCTTATTGTTGGCACCGCGATAGCCTGTTTACTTGGTAATTATCTATTATATTTTTATTTTTTTAGTATCTGACAGTGTAAAACGGTTTACTCGCTTATGCTATAATCATAGGTAATGAGGCGTATAAATGAAGTCGGTTTTACGATTATAGAAACAGTTTTGTTTCTTGGCATTACTGGTTTTTTGATTGTGGGCGTATTGGCTGGGACTGGTGCCTCAATTAACATCCAAAGGTATCGTGATGGCGTAACGTCTCTTCAGGCTTTTTTGCAACAGCAATATTCCGAAGTGCTTAGCGTTAGTAATGACCGCAATAATGACTGGGCTTGTGATAGTGCTGGAAATATTACAGTTGAAACGCCGGGCGGCGGTACGATAAGAGGGCAGTCAGACTGTGTAATTTTGGGAAGATATTTAACGACTTCGGCCGATAGCAAATCACTATTAATAAAAGATGTTGTCGGTAATGTGCCGAGCGACAGTATGGCTTTAGCCGAGAATGACCTTGGAGTTTTGACTCAATATAATGTTAAGGTTTCACCCGTTAATAGTAATACGTACGATATTAATTGGGGAGCTTATCTTGTAAAGCCTGGTGGTAACACTGCAATGTCCTTTTCGATTCTAATTTTGCAGTCACCATTAAGTGGTATTATACGGACTTTTATCAATCCCGATGCAGTAGTCGCCGATGCGGACATTGCCAGCCTTGTTAGCCAACAATATGTTTCACAATCTGTTAAAATGTGTGTAAATTCAAATGGTACTTATGCTGGTCCAAAAACGGCCGTAATCGTAAAGGCCGGCTCGGCAACCGCTAGCGGCGTTGAAACTTTGGGGGATAAACTAAACGGATGTTAGTAGCTAGTTTTCGTAAAGATAGTGGAGATACGCTCATAGAAGTGCTATTTGCGACTGCCGTGTTTAGTCTGATAGCTGTTGGTGGTTTAGCTTTGATGAACCAGGGGACTGCCGCATCACAGCGAGCTCTTGAGATTACTCTGGTACGCAACGAAATAGATTCACAGGCTGAGGCACTACGTTTTTTGAACGCCTCATATATTGCGGCTTATCAAATTGGCGTTTCTGATTATGCCGTCAATACGCCTGCGGGGCAATGGCAACTAATGCATAATAGTATTGTTGCGTCCGGTCTTTCTAGTGCGTCACCATTTGGTGCAACAGGCTCTACTACGTGTCCTTCTTCTCCTCAGGGCAGTTTTATCATCGACACACGTAATGCCACTTTTGTTTCACCATCAAGTGGCAATATGGGGCTGGCTCAGACGTTCTCTAAGGTTATTTATGACGCTGGCGGAAATTTGACTTCGGCTGCCGGGATTTGGATAGAGGCGGTTCGCTCAATCTCTGTTAATGACAATAATCAGGCTGGTATTGGCTATATTGATTTCCACATTAGGGCCTGTTGGGACAGCCCGGGTCAATCAGTCCCTGCAACAATTGGTACGATTGTGAGGTTATATGAACCACGTGGCTAAAAATAATGGGTTTACTTTAATTGAGCTTGTTCTGGCGATGGGTTTCGTTTCGGTTCTTTTGCTGGCTATCGCTATGACAGTTATTCAAATTGGCGCGATATACAATAAGGGACTTACATTAAAGGAGGTCAACCAAGCCGGGAGATCATTAACGGTTGAGCTAAAACGAAGCATCACCCAGAGTTCACCTTTTGATGTTAGTCTAGGGTCGGATAGTCGTTATGTTGTTCAAGATTGGGGCGGGCGATTGTGTATAGGAATGTATAGTTACGTTTGGAATTATGGTTCTGCCATAGTGAATGCAGACACAACTAAGCTAAACGTTTACGCGACGAACTCAGGTGAGACTATACGCCTTGTAAAAGTTATTGACCCAAGCGCTAGTTACTGTTTAGTCCCTTCAAAGAAGGTTATCTTTGATGATGCCGTCGAACTTCTTAGCGTTGGTGAGCACAATTTGGCAATCCATAGTTTTACGATTGCATCTTCAAGCCTAACTAGTGATAGCAAGACTGGTCAAAAACTATACAGTATTGAATTTGAAGTTGGCACAAATAATCAGTCTGCGCTGGCAAATGATGCGACAGGCGCAATCACATGTAAAGCTCCAGGCATTCAAGGTTCAGATTCGGCCTACTGCTCAGTAGTGCAATTTAATATTGTCGCATTGGCGGGTAATTATGTTCAATAATAAAACATTACTTAAAGAGGGGAGCTTGGGTAATATGAAAACTATTATCAATAAACAACACGGGGCAGTTTCCCTGTTCATAGTCGTTTTTGCGACTTTACTCATTACGATTATTTCGGTTGGATTTGTTGGCATTATGGTCCAAGACCAGCAACAAGCTAGTACTGCTGATTTATCGCAAAGTGCGTATGACTCGGCCCAGGCTGGTGTTGAGGACGCAAAGCGTGCCTTATTAAGATTCCAGAGTTTTTGTGCTGGTGGAGGGGACTGTAGTATTGGGTCCACGGAATACCAAAATATTACATCGACAAGCTGTAACGATTCAGTAAGTTCACTGACCGATATAGACGCTTCGGGCGACGAGGTAAAAATCCAAACAGGCGGCGAAAATGCCCTAGACCAAGCATATACTTGTGTAAAGGTTAAACTTAATACGACTGATTATCTTGGTACTTTGTCTGCTAGTGAATCTAAGATAATTCCGTTAAAGGGTGTTTCTGATTTTAATACTATCCAGATTGAGTGGTTTAGCTCGAAAGACATTAGTGCCAATAATTCTGTTGTCAATCTGCAGACTGACGGTCAAACTCCGCTTCTACAGTCCTGGCCAATTAATAGGCCATCAATAATTCAAGCACAACTTATCCAATTCGGCAGCAATGGTTTTAGTCTAAGCGACCTTGATAGCGCTCAAAGTAGCGACACACTGTTCTTATACCCATCAACTGTTGGGGTGAGCCCTATATCGTTCTTGAATGACTCTCATCTAATGGCTACTGGCAAGCCTCAACTAGTGAAGTGTAGTAGCAGTTTGCAGACTGATAACTATGCTTGTTCTATCCAAATTACGCTACCAGCTCCAGCGAATGGTGGCACGTCACGTACTGCATACCTGCGACTTGCCGCTCTATATAATAGCTCAAGCTTCAGAGTCGTCCTTCTTAACAATACTGAGCCGGTCGAATTTGACGCAGTCCAGCCCGAAATTGATTCAACAGGTCGAACAAATGATTTATTCAGGCGAGTTCAGGCTCGAGTCGAATTAACAGATACGAACTTTCCATTTCCTGAATCAGCAATTTATTTATCAGGTAATTTCTGTAAGGATTTTGTGGTTACCAATAACGCTTCGGACTACGTAAATAGCTGTTCAATTTAAGTCATTAATTGTCCGTATCACTATGGAACTTTTCGTATATTTCTCTTAAGTGTTCATCGGTTACGTGGGTGTATACCTGAGTAGTTGTTATGCTACTATGTCCTAGCATTGCCTGAACGCTTCGTAGATCAGCACCATTCATTAGTAGGTCGGTCGCAAAGCTATGGCGCATTGTATGCGGGCTAACGTGTTTGGTGATTCCTGCAAGTTTTGTATATTTATTTATTATTCTTTGGATACTTCTGGCTCCTAGCCGTCGGTAGTCTCCAGTCATTGTCGCCTCATTGTTATTACTGTAACTAATAAATAGGGGAGGCAGGTTATCATTTCGGGATTTTAGGTAGTTGTTTACGTGTAGACTGGCGCTTTCACTGACAAAAACTGGTCGATCTTTTTGGCCTTTTCCTCGGACCATAAATTCTCGCCTGACTGTATTGACGTGGTCTTTGTCGAGGTTTACAAGTTCAGACACGCGTAGCCCGCTCGAGAAAAGTAGCTCAATAATCGCTCTGTCGCGTAGGCCAGATTCGTTGCTGGTGTCGATATTTTCAAGCAATCTCTCTATTTCGTCGTATCGTAGGAATGTAACTTGACGACGTGATACTTTTGGAAGTTCAATTTTGCCTGGCGGTAGACTGGGGATATCCCTCTTTACAAGATAGTTTAAAAATCCTCGAAGGGCGATTAGATGGTAGCTTTGAGTAATCGTCGATAACTCATCGCCATTGCTGTTTTTATATCGATTTAGCCAGAGTCTAAATTTTCGGACAATGTCTGAGGATATTTTATCTACCGTAATGTCATTAGTAAATTCAATAAACCTTTCAAGGTACAGAGTGTAATTTTCTGCCGTGTGTGCTGAGCGACCACCCTCAACTTCAATATGTTCTATGTAATCCAGTAATAGTTCAGACATGTACATGCTATTAGCATAACCTAAAAACTGTGTAATGTGGAGAATAACAGATTAATTTGGTATAATCATTTCTATAATCAATAAAGGAATGTTTATGACATCAAAAAAGAATATCGAGCGAACTTTAATAATTTTTAAGCCTGACGCTTTGCAGCGCGGGATAGTTGGTGAAATACTAGCCCGATTTGAGAGGGTTGGTTTAAGAATTGTTGGGATGAAGATGATTTCTCCTACTAGGGAACAGTACCATGTTCACTATGAAGAAATAGGCAAAGTTATATCGAGAAGGGGCGAAGAGACCTTTAACCGTGTGATTGAAACTATGCTTCAGGGCCCGGTTATTACTGCAGTTTTAGAGGGTGTTGAAGCTATCGAGGTAACTCGTAAATTAGTTGGATCGACCGAACCAAAGTCTGCTGCCGTCGGTACAATTCGGGGCGACTATTGCCACATTAGCTATGGACGAGCAGACGCAGAAGGCAAGGGGACGCCCAACCTGGTGCATGCTAGCTCAGATCCATCAGATGCCGAAAAAGAAATCCAGCATTGGTTTTCTGACAGTGAACTGTGTGATTACCAGACTGTTCACGAAAAGTTTACTCGATAGTCTGTATTATAAAATCTGATATGGCAATAAGTAGCCATCTGTTATATTAGATAGGTGGTCAATTTGCCTCGGTAGCTCAACTGGATAGAGCAGATCCGTCCTAAGGATAAGGTTGTAGGTTCAACTCCTGTCCGGGGCACCATAAAAAAAGACTCGTCTTTTGACGGGCCTATTTTTATGGAGTTCTGGTGGGTTGAACACTGTCAACCTTATGAAGGTTGTAGGTGAGAACTGCCAGTTGGCAGTTCGCAAGGTTGAAAACAGATTTGAAGCTATGCTTCAAGTATGTTGAGGCGGGGTAGCGAAAAATTTCGGAGAAATTTTATCGTGACCAACTCCTGTCCGGGGCACCATTAAATATAACCCATCTTTAGATGGGTTATATTTAATGGTTGTTCGAGTTAGGTAAATTCTATCAGCCTATTAATTATGCGGGCTGCAACGCAAAGTTATGGCGAAGTAGGGCTGTTTTTCTGCTATTATAAATATATGGTTAAAGAAGGTTCAAAAGCTAAGCCACAGCTTGATTTTATTGGTCAGCGTGAGGGTGAGAAATTGCTGTTTGTTTTCCGTCGTCATATGATTGCGATGCGAAAGGGGTTTTATTTACTGCTTATACCTTTTGTTATTACTTCGCTACCTATACTTATTTGGAGTTACGATCCGGTGCTGTTTTTGTTGCCAATTGGTGGCTTGTCGGTCGGCATTATTTTATTTGCTTACCATTTTATGCTTTGGTATTTTACGATATTTATTGTCACTGACCAAAGGATTAGACAGGTCACCCGTAGGGGATTTTTTGGGAAGGATGTTGTTGAGCTTCGACTGTCAAAGATACAAAACATAAGCTATAATATTCCTGGATTCAGTGGAGAATTATTCAAATTTGGTACCATCGTCATACAGACGTTCGTTGGTGATTTGGTGATTCATAATGTTGAACATCCTGATGAAATTTATAATAAACTCCAAGATGCAGTTAGCCATGTTGTCGATAGTAAAGAGGTATATGAAGAAGATATTAACTAAGTTATTCAAGCGCAAGGAAGAGCCTCCGGTAGCATCTCGTATCACTACTGATACCGTTGCCGAGCATCGTGAGCGAATATTGGCTGGTGGTCGAAAATTTAAGTACCCTATTCAGTATGCTCGTCACAGGCTTGTGATTAACGCTACGCTTATTGGCCTGTCTGTGCTTATTACTGCCATAGTTGTTGGTTGGTGGCAGTTATACCCAGCTCAAAATACTAGTCAATTTATTTATCGTATAACAAAGTTTATACCCGTTCCTGTTGCGAATATCGATGGTCAGTCAGTTTTGTATAGCGACTATCTTATGAAATATTTAGGTGCTGTGCATTATCTAGAACAAAAGGAGCAGCTAAATATCAAATCTGATGACGGGAAAGAGCAAATTAAGTATGTAAAAAGTCAGTCAATGCAGGATGCGATAGCCGATGCATATGCTGTTAAATTGGCCGGTGAGATGGGCTTATCCGTCACCGATGCAGAACTACAGGCATTTTTGCAGCTGCTTCGTCAATCAAGTGATGGTGAGACCTCTGAGCAGACCTATAATGCCGTAGTTTCAGATTTTTATGGATGGAGTCCTGAGGAAAATGCGCATATGACTAAAAATAAATTACTTCGCCAGAAAGTTTCATACGCAATGGATAGCGCCTCATTAAGTCTGGCCGAGAAGTTGCTCGAGGCTGTAAGGCTAAACCCAAGTGCTGATCTTAAGACGACGATAGAATCAATATCACAAGACGGTTTGACGGCTACCTACGGTGATTCTGGATGGGTCCCAAGGTCTAATCAGGATGGTGGATTAGCTATTGAGGCTGTTAAACTAGCAAAACTTGGCTATTCGTCAATAATAAAGACGACAGCTGGCGATGGGTACTATATTGTCAGACTTCTAGAAATAAATGACGATGAAGTTAACTATGATTATGCCAAAATACCACTTACTGCCTACGACTCTTCACTGAAGTCGATAATTGATTCTGGCGATGTTGATACATTTATCTCGATATAAATAAAGAACAAAAAGGAGTAAGCAATGTTTAAATTACCAATCCTAGATTATGGGTATGACTCGATGTCAAGAAGTATAAGTGAGGGTGTAATGAAATTACACCACGACAAACACCACCAGGCATACATAGATAAGCTTAATATTATTGTTGACGCAAATCCGATTTTGCAGGGTAGGGATATTGACGACTTACTATCAAACATTGATTCCTTGCCAGAGCCCGTGCGCCTGGGAGTGCGAAATATGGGCGGGGGTCATTACAATCATAGTTTTTTTTGGAAAAGCATTTCACCAGATGGGGGCGGGGAGCCTAGTGGTGATTTAGCAGAACTATTAAAAACAAAGTATGGCAGTTTTCAGAAGTTTGTTGATGAATTTACAGCGAAGTCGGTCTCTCTATTCGGGAGTGGCTGGGCATGGCTATTGAGCAATGGTGACATCATTACAACATTAAATCAAGATACACCAATATCAATTGGCGCTAGCTCACCGCTATTATGCCTTGATGTTTGGGAGCACGCTTATTACTTAGATTACAAGAACCGTCGTGATGAGTATGTGAAGTCATGGTGGGGTATAGTTGACTGGGAATCTGCATCGAATAGATATACTAACTTGCACAATAAGCCTTAACTATCCATTCTATTTCACGATTGTCCGGCGAATGTTGCTAGTTAATCCAACTAGCAGACCATATTTAAATATATTGTTTTCCCTGCATATATTGTCAACACTAAGTATGTCATCGGGCTTATCGCTTATAATTGTTACTTGGTCGTTAGCTTTAGCATTGTCATTGAGTTTTACCATCGTATGGTTCATACAGATGCGCCCAACAATCGGTAAGTATTGGCTGTGCCATTTTATTTTGCCTACATTGCCCAGAGATCGTGGCAAGCCTTCATAGTATCCAATAGGTAATATTCCAACTCGACATTTCTGTTTAGCCGTAAATGTTCTGCCATATCCAACACTTTCGTTGTTGTCTATGTCAATAATTTTTGCAATAGTGCTGGTTAGTTTTAGGGCAGGGATAAGGCCGGACAATTTATTTGCCAAAATATCGGCTTCATCCAGTGGACTAATGCCATATACTGCAATCCCCGGTCGAATCGTGTTGGCAAAAGCCGATTTGATTTTAACACTTCCGGCAGATTGGGCTGCGTCTATGAACTTTGGGTTAAAACCCGATTCTATAATTTTTTCTACGCCCTTATCAAATCTTTTTATTTGGAGCATGACGTGCTTATTAGACTTGGGGTTGTCGGCGTCGGCCAGATGGGTCATTACGCCCTCAACTATTAAATGCTTATATTTCTTAATTATTTCAAGAAATTCATCTAGTTTATCAATCCTGACGCCATGACGTCCCATGCCAGTCTCAAGCTCGATATGTATTCTAAATTGTTTATTGGTTTTCCCCATAGCTACTATTGAATCGGTGTCATGGACAACAAATGCATGACCATTAGGCCTTATCTTGGCATAATTTACACTGTTAATTGCGCCCATTATTAATACTGGTTGTTTAGATATTTTATGAATTCTGATGGCCTCATAGTATCCATCTACGGCGATATATGGAAATTTTCTCTCCTTTAAGATTGTTGCAATTTGTTCAAGCCCATGGCCATAGGCGTTTGATTTTAAAACGGGGATTATTATCCCATTTGGGGATAGTTTTAGTAGTATGTCGAAATTATGTAAAATTGCTGAGCGTGAAACGTATATATGGTTATAAACTTCAAAATTTTTTTCAAATTGGCTCATTTTGTTGATTATTGACGAAAAAAGTGACATGTTTATATAATAGCAAAAATACAGTGTATACTAGATATCGCATGAAATTATCAGATTACAATTACAATTTACCTGATGAATTAGTTGCTGATGTGCCACCCGAAATTCGCGGCACATCTAGATTGCTGGTGTTGGATCGTCAGACTGGAGATATGCTGGATAGAAAATATTCGGATATTGCCAGATTTCTTAACAGCGGGGATGTCATGGTTTTAAATGATAGTCGAGTCATCAAAGCTCGCCTCAGGGCAACAAAAGAGAACGGCACAAAACGTGAGCTAGTTTTGCTTGAAAAACATGATTATGATAATGACTGGTATCGTCACCGTGTTTTATACCGCAGGAAGTTGGTTGTTGGTGATAAGTTAATGGTCGGCGATGCTAATTTGGTGGTTGAAGAGATTCAAGGAGAGGGTCTGGCTATTATAAGGAGTGACCGTGATTTACTAGAGCTTGCCGACGAGTATGGGGAGGTGCCCTTGCCGCCATATTTGCATCGTGCTGCCACTTCGATGGATGTAGGGCGCTATCAGACGATTTGGGCAGACGAAAAGGGCTCAGTGGCTGCTCCAACAGCAAGTTTAAATATGACCGACGATATTTTAGATTCTCTAAGGGCCAAGGGGGTTGTGATTGTTTATATTACTTTGCATGTTGGGCTAGGAACATTTATGCCAATTCGTACTGATTTTGTCGAAGATCACCATATGCATCAAGAGCATTTTAATATCCCAATTGAGACGGTCCAGACTATTAAGTTGGCCAAGCGAACGGGCCATAGAGTAGTGGCACTCGGCACAACCGTAGCACGATCGCTTGAGTATGCTAGTCAATCTATGAAGGGGGCGACTAAAAATATTTCTGGTGAAGCTGATATATTTATTTATCCAGGCTATGAATTCAAAGTAATTGACGGTCTGTTAACAAATTACCATGCACCAAAAAGTACAGTGCTCATGTTGGCTGCTGCATTTTCGGGATGGGACAATTTATTGTTGGCATATAATCATTCAATTTCGAATAAATATCACTTTTTAAGCTATGGTGATTCAATGCTGATATTATAGGAGTGATATGTCTAATAAACCTTTGACTTTTACGATTACAAAACAGCTTACTGGAACTTTAGCCCGAACGGGAATTATTAAGACACCGCATGGCGATATAAAGACTCCAGCTTTTATTGTTGGTGGTACGCAAGCAACTGTTAAGACGTTAAGCCCAGAACAGGTTACCCAACTTGGGGGTCAGTCGATACTGGTTAATTCTTACCATTTGATGCTCCGTCCGGGGGTAGAGTTGATTCATAAGGCAGGTGGCATTCATCGTTTTATGAATTTTCATGGTCCATTTTTTTCGGATAGCGGCGGCTTTCAGGTTTTTTCACTTGGCATGGCCTACAAAAAAGGTATCGATATTACGAGCCATAGCAAAAAGGGTGATGCAGCTCAGGCGATAAATACAAAATCACAACTGACAAAAGTGGATGATGACGGTGTCCATTTCCGGTCTCATTTAGATGGAAGCAAATTGTTTATTACCCCAGAGATGTCGATGGATTTTCAACACAAAATAGGAGCCGATATTCATATGTGTTTTGATGAGTTAATATCGCCCCTGGCCAGTCGAGAAAACATCAAGAAGGCTACCGATCGAACTCACATTTGGGCAAAGCGCTGCCTAGATAGGCATAATCAATTGAACATCCAACATATAGCGTGTGGCGAAGACGTGCAGGCACTATATGGTGTTGTCCAGGGTGGACGTCAAGAAGATTTACGCAAGGGTAGTGCAGAGTATTTGGGTAAATGTGATTTTGACGGCTATGGAATTGGGGGAGTTTTTGAGCCAGAGGAAATTTCAAGCACGGTTAAGTGGGTCAATGATATTTTACCAATCAATAAGCCGCGTCACCTATTAGGGATGGGTTCGCAGCCAGCTGATTTATTTTTGGGGGTTGAGTATGGTATTGACACCTTTGACTGCGTAGCTCCGACAAGACAGGCCAGAAATGGTGCACTTTTTACCCATAGCGGACGTATCAATATTAAAAACAGTTGTTTTGCACAAGATTTTTCGCCAATTGACGTTGAATGCGATTGCTATACTTGTAAGAATTTTACTCGGGCTTATATCCGGCACCTATTTATGGCTAACGAGATACTTGGATTAACATTGGCCAGCATACATAATGAGCGTTTTGTTGTTGGCACGGTTGATAAGATAAGAGATAGTATTACTGACTCAAGCTTTTTTGAATACAAAAAGAGTTTTTTGGAAAAATACTACGGAGTCGACAGGGCGTGTGACTTTGAATCATCTGGCCAGAAGTAAGATTATTGTTGAGTTCTTTTTTCTTGCCACTTCTTTTTGACTTCAAGATAGTGCACCTCGGTCGAGCTACGAAGTTTATTCAGCACATCTTGTAATTCAATATCGTCAGTCTCATATATTTTAAAAACTCCTCGTTCAAGCATCGAATTTTCGATATCAAGGCTGATGGATAGAGCATGAATAGCTGAAATATTAGTAGTTTCTGAATCCGATATACATTCCTTGATGTATGACCCGATGCCATTGAGGGCCTCAAGCTTGAATCTGCTCTCATTAACGTGGACTTCGCCTTGGGCTATTTTTTGTGACAGCTCAGACAGCCAAACGCCATGTTGGGTTTCGTCATTAGATATTTTATCCCAAAACTCGTGATCGGTTGGATCTATCCTTGAGTAGTTACTATAAAGTTTACTAAGGGTGTCTTCGTTATGCGACCCGATAATCTGGTGCTTTGCCTGCGGCAAATCACGATCACCAGTTCGAATTCAACCGAACTCGCTAGATATGAATATCAAAAACACTCCCGGAGGGGGAGTGTTTTAATATTCATGTGGCGGGCTCGGCCGGATTTGAACCGGTGATCTCCTCCGTGACAGGGAGGCGTGATAACCACTACACTACGGGCCCATACTTAATTGTTAACTTTAGGTATGATACCAGTTTTTTCATCTTGGCGCAACGGGGAGCGACGTTTATTTTGTGTGATTGGGGTGCTATAATTATTTGTGTTCAACTGAGTGCCGCTGTAGCTCAGCTGGTAGAGCGGCGCTTTCGTAAAGCGTAGGTCTCCGGTTCAAATCCGGACAGCGGCTCCACTACAGGGTTATTGTTCAAGGACTGTGCCAAGATTAGTTTAAAAAATATATATGAAAGAAATTATAAATAAATCGCTCAAGGAGCTAATTGCCAATAGATACTTATTGGCTCTAGTTTGTTTAATGGTCTTGTTGTCGATTATTTCGGCTATGAACATTGGTTTTTCGATTAATTTTAGTGAACGCCAATTGATATCTCATTATTCCGGCTTTGGTGAAACGCACTTTTATCTTAGTCAGTGGTACTATCTTTTTGGCTTTGTCTTTTTTGTTATTAGTACGGCCATTCTTCACACTATTATCGCCGTTAAATTGCTTGTTCTTAAGGGCAGTCCGCTTGCAATAATGTTTATCTGGTTTGGGATTGGTGTAATTTTACTCGGTTGGGTTATGGCCTCCAGAATATTGGGCCTGCAGGCATTATTATAGTTATATGATAGATCTTGAAATACCAATCGGTAAACGAACCTTAAAGTATCGTCTTTTAGAGATGCTACCAGCCACCCTCAGCTACGGCGCTTTTGTCCTTTTGGTGGTGTTATCACTACTTAGTCCGACTTTAGCCGCAATTTATCTATTGGTTGTTGTTGTCACCCTATTAGTCAAGGCAGTTGGCATTTCTACCCATATGATTTTAGGAAATAATAAACTTGAAGCGGCTCAAAAGGTCAATTGGCACGACAGGCTTGCCGATCTTGAGACGCCCAGAACGTCCTATAGCGCACTAAGACGCCATTATTCAGATGAATTTGGGGCGACGGCACATGTTGATAACCTTCGATTGATTACGGCTGATCCAGGGCTTTTCCCAAAACCGTCGCAGATTTTTAATGCCGTGATTATTGCAGCATATAATGAGTCATACGAAGTAATAGCTCCAACTGTTGAGTCGGTAATCAATACTACTTACGACAATAGCAAAATTATATTATCAATAGCTTATGAGCAAAGGGGTGGTGAGGCAATTAAGGCTACTGTAGAGAGGCTAAAGAGAGAGTATGGCAGTAAGTTTTATGCATTTCATACTATTGAGCACCCAAAGGATTTGCCTAATGAAGTAATAGGCAAGGGTGGCAATATTACTCATGCCGGTCGTTTTTTAAAACAATGGTTAAAGGAAGAGGGTATTGCCTATAAAAACGTTATTGTAACAACCCTAGATAGTGATAATAGGCCTCATCCAACATACCTTGACTATGTCACATATGAATATATTGTTCACGAAGACCGTAAGCATCTGTCTTATCAGCCAGTCTCATTGTTTTTAAACAATATTTGGGATGTTCCAGCCCCAATGAGAGTCGTAGCGACTGGTAACTCATTTTGGAATATTATTAGCTCAATGCGACCGCACACCCTGCGAAACTTTGCATCACATTCCCAGCCAATGGATGCTCTTGAGGAGATGGATTTTTGGAGTACTCGAACAATTGTAGAGGACGGGCATCAATATTGGAGAAGCTATTTCTACTTTAATGGTAATTATTCAGTCCTGCCTATCTATGTTCCAATTTACCAAGACGCCGTCTTGTCGAGTACCTATTTAAAAACACTAAAAGCTCAGTTTATCCAACTTCGTCGATGGGCTTATGGGGCAACGGACATTGCCTATGTTGCTTCTCGTATGCTGTCTCGTGATCGCAATGTGCCCCTGCTTGGTGGGCTGGCAAGACTGGGTAGGCTAATTGATGGTCATGTGACGCTGGCTAGCGTGTCGGTATTGGTTGCGGTTGGGGGATGGGTCCCATTATTAATAAATACTGAAGCCGCTCGCAGTATGGCTGCGCAGCAGTTACCGGGTGTTATAAGCGTCATTCAGGAGGTTGCCCTAGTGGGAGTCGTTATCACTGTGTTTCTAGCCTTTAAAATGCTGCCGCCGCGTCCTGAGCGCTATAAACGACACAGAACTCTTGGAATGATTGCTCAGTGGGTTCTGATGCCCCTAACGGCCATAGCGTATAGTTCTGTAAGCGCGCTATACTCTCAGGGTAGGCTATTCCTCGGGCGATATCTTGATAAGTTTGATGTTACTGACAAGGCGACTCACCAGTCCGTTCTAGAAGCCCGACAAATTGCCAGGGACAAACGCCACCATAGATAGCGCTTCTTATCGTTCGGGACAATAAATAGCACTCCAACTTGTAGAGTGCTATTAAAATAGAAGCCGTATATTATATTGTTCTAATTCGAACTTCACGCCGTACTTGCTGTAGGGTCTTGTTATATTCAAACCCAAGACTAAAACGCTCTAGTTGCGATGGTGTAGTGGCGGTAGATTGTATCTGTTGCTTATTACGCATGTCTTTATATTAGCATAAGAGGCATAATATGTCAATGGAACGGGCGAAAGGTGAATATTCAATTGGTGATATACGTAGCCAATCAATGGCGCAATTGTGCTAGTGGAAAACTTTTCCATAGTGTGTGTAACTTCCAAATAAAAACTCATCACTACTAGTGATGAGTTAATGTCTGATATGGTGGGCCCTAAAGGATTCGAACCTTTCACCTCCACAACGTCAATGTGGCGCTCTAGCCAAATGAGCTAAGAGCCCGTATCGCCATTTAGAATATCAAAATGACGGTGTTCGCGCAAGGATATGCTATCATATTAATTGAACATAGACGTAATCTAACCAATTATCGAGTTCCGTGGGAGTGATGATGTGCGTAACGTTGTCTCATAAGCGCCCTGTCTGATGGCGGGGAAGTCCGGTGGAACCACTCTCCGTAGCTTTATGCGAAGGTGAGCCCGAGACATGCGATATATAGATTTAAATTTTTATTTAAAGCTAGTCATCGCATGTTTTTATTTATAATAAATAAGGAGATCAAATATGAAAGATGAAAAGATAAATATTATGCGCCATAGTATGGCCCATATTACGGCCGCAGCAGTCCAGAGACTTTGGCCAAGTGCTAAATTCGGGGTTGGCTCAGTTGTTGATAATGGGTTTTACTATGATATTGATTTGGGAGAAGTGAAAATTTCCGAAGCTAACTTTCCCAAAATTGAAAAGGCTATGCAGGGCATTATTGAATATGGTGACGATTTTGAGAAACTTGAGATGCCTATTGATGAGGCGATTAGTTGGGCCAAGGCAAACGGCCAACCATATAAAGAAGAATTATTGAATGACCTAAAGCGCTCCGGTACAACTGTTGCTAAGGATCTAGATATGGACGAGATTGGTTTGGCTACCGATGGAGAGTCGGCAGTAAAGACTGTGACGTTTTACAAAAATGGTAATTTTGTTGATTTATGCCGAGGCCCACACATTGCAAATACCAGAGATGCTGGAGCATTTAAGTTATTGCGCGTAGCCGGTGCCTATTGGCGCGGTAAAGAGACTAACCCGCAAATGCAACGTCTCTACGGCGTGGTTTTTGCGACTCAAACCGAACTTAGTGATTACCTAGAGCGACTAGAGTTGGCAAAAACTAGAGACCACCGTGTGGTTGGACCCCAGCTAGGCATCTATATGATTTCTGACGCTGTTGGCCAAGGCCTACCGATGATGATGCCACGTGGGGAAACATTAAAAGACCTTTTAATTCGATATATGCGCCAAGAAGAAGAGGCCAGAGGTTATAAGTATGTCGAAACGCCCGTGTTGGCGCATGAAAATTTATACAAACGATCTGGGCATGCCGATCATTATAGTGACGCGATGTATAAGTTAAAAGACGATGAAGGCCAAACTTTTTACCTTAAACCAATGAACTGCCCTCATCATCATATGATTTATGAAAAAATGGTTGAAAGTTATCGTGATTTGCCATTTAAGTTGGCCGAAGCTGGTAGGGTATATCGAAAAGAACTTTCTGGTACTCTTACAGGTTTAATCCGAGTCCGTGGCCCCATCACTCAAAATGACTCACACATATATATTCGACCCAACCAACTAAAAGACGAATTTGTTAAAGTTCTTGAGTTGTTTAAGACTGTCTACCAGACTATGGGCATAAATGATTATTGGTATCGTCTTTCTCTGCCTGACTTTACGAAAGACAAGTACGAAGGTGATAAACAGGCTTGGATGGATGCTAGTAATGCAATTCGCGAGGCTATGCAGGAATTTGGGGCTGAATTTGTCGAAGTCGAAGGTGAGGCGGCATTTTATGGACCAAAAATTGACGTGCAAACTCGTAATATTTTAGGCAAGGAAGATTCAATAGCAACTTCGCAGGTTGATATACTTGTTCCGTATAGGATGGATTTGAACTACATTGATGAGGCTGGCAATAAAGTAAAGCCAATTATTATTCACCGTGCTATCCTTGGTTCATTTGAGCGTTTTATCGGTATGTTGATCGAAAAAACAGCAGGGTGGTTCCCATTTTGGCTTGCGCCTGAGCAAGTCCGCATATTAACTATCAATAACACCCTAAATGACTACGTTGCTGAAATTAAGTCGATTCTTGACGGCATTATTCTGATGAAACCACTCAGGCACAATGAACTGCGCTATTCAGTTGATGAGCGCAATGAATCACTTGGTAAAAAAATCCGCGAAGCCACAAACTTAAAGATTCCAATTCAGCTAATTGTTGGTCAGCAGGATAAAGATGTTCGTGAAGTTAGTGTCCGCACTCAGCTAGGTGAGCAAAAAGTTAATATCGATGGTCTAAAAGACTATCTATTGTCTTTATAGTCGAGAATGAAATGTCACAGACAAAAAAACCATTAGTCGTAATTGTTGGGCCAACTGCAAGCGGTAAGACTAGTCTGGCTATTGAAGTTGCCGAAAAATGTAATGGCGAGATAATTTGTGCCGATTCGAGAACGATATATAATGGTATGGATATTGGTACGGCTAAGCCTAGTCCCGAGGACCAGGCTCGTGTCCCACATTGGGGGATCAATTTAGTGAGTCCTGGTGAATATTTTTCAGTTTTTGATTTTAAGCAATATGCTGATGCAAAAATATCTGAAATATGGTCTAGGGGGAACGTGCCAATAATTGTTGGCGGAACTGGACTATATATTGACTCAATTATTTTTGATTACAAGTTCGGCGAGCAGGTCGATATGGAGTTGCGAAATAGATTGAATAAGTTATCTCTTGAGGAATTGTATTCATATAGTAAAACAAACAACATTAGCTTACCTGAAAATGTTAAAAATAAGCGCTATGTTGTTCGCTCTATCGAACGAAGTGGCCAAACTACTTCAAGGCGCGATAAGCCTATCGAAGGAAGTATTATAGTTGGCTTGATGACCGATAGGGACATATTACGACAGCGAATTGCGCTGAGAGCAGACCAGCTATTTCATGATGGTGTTATTGACGAGGCAAGTGTTTTGATAAAAAGATATGGCTGTGACAATGAGGCCATGAAGGGTAATATTTATCGTGTAGCCAACTCGTATCTTAAGGGTGATATTACGATTGAAGAAATGAAAAATAAGAATTTATCATTGGATTGGCAACTAGCAAAGCGCCAAATGACTTGGCTGAAACGGAACCATTTTATCGAATGGTGCTCAGTTAAGGATGCACTTAAGTATATAATGGCCCAACTCGCAAAGTGCAGTTAGACATGGTATTATAGAACACGAAAGTTATACGGGAGCGAACATATGATTGATGCACTTTTTGGTTCAAAGACAAGAGTTAAGTTGCTACATCTGTTTCTGAACAATTCAGGCCAGCCATTTTATGTTCGAGAAATAACGCGTAAGATTGATGAACAAATAAATTCAGTCCGCCGTGAATTGTCAAATATGCTTGAGGTTGGTATTATTACTAGCGATAGTTCAGACAATAAATTATATTATCAGGTCAATCAGCGTTACGAGTATTTTTTACCGCTTAAAGCGATCTTTTGTGATACGAAAGATGATGGTTCTAGTATAATTGCTTCATCTCAGTCCGGTGTCACCAAAGATTACGTCCCAATGATTCAGGGTACTGCTGGTCTGAGGCTAGTAGTTTTTGCCGGTATTCTAGTCAAAGGTTCTAGTTCTTCGGTTGACATATTATTAGTTGGTAATATTTCTGCACCTAAAGCCAAGGCTTTAGTCAAGGTGGTTGAGAAGTCGGAAGGTCGTGATATAAATTATTCTGTGTTATCGTATGA
>CAIMUU010000096.1 GCA_903844835.1 uncultured bacterium
AAAATGTCGTGACACCACCCAGCACAACCATGGCTTGCATAAACCCAAAAGCCAAAAGAATATTTTTAATCTTGTCGTTCTTTGATTTAGAAACAATAATTTCTCGCACTAACTGGAAAAGCGAAAACAAGATAATAATACCGACAATGGCAATATAAAAAAGATACAAGTTTGTAGCTTTATTTATGATTATCCCAGTGCTATCACCCCAAGCCTCTTGAATCATAAGGCCAGACATATTTAGAGCAAGCTCCACCACAAAAAATATTGCTATCGGAACATAATACCAATTAAGCAATGGCCTATTGACATAGGACCTTATGAAGCAGTAAAAAAGCACCGACATCAAAAAGGAGGTTGCAGAAGAGAATTGGATAAATCTTAGACCGATTAAACCATTAAGCGAAAAGAACTGCACGACAAATTGTGCCAATAGCCATATACTCGATGCATAAATTGCAGCAGCAAAGAAGATTTTCGATTTACTGTAGCTACTTTTTGCGATAACAGTCGCTACAACTAACATCCCTATGATTGAAATTATGTATATAATAAGCGATAAAGTACCCACATTATTATTGTAGTTTATAAACACTAGCATGTATATATTAGCCTACGAGATAGATAAAGAAATGATATAATTGCACGGTGGACACACTCCCAAAATTTCCTAATTTCAGGCTATTCACCATTGACGATGTCGACTGGTATTGTCGGTATTACCTGAGGAATGAACTTAACCCATATGTTGACATCAACCCTGCCAACCTATTTGTATGGCTCAACATCAATGGCGATCTTGGCATATGTAATCTAGACGATACAATTATTTTGAATTATACAAACATCCTCAACAATAACCAAAACAATATCATACCACTAGCAAAATCGCTAAGTAATCTCACGATTAGGAAAGTGATGCAATTACTTAAGGAAAATAACTTACCACTCGAACTAACCGAAATCCCTTCAAATATCTGCCTCGAACTCAGTCCCGATGAATGGCAGATTGACGACGATCGAAATAGCTATGAATATATATTAGATGTCAATCAGCAATCAGAGCTAATCGGAAGTAGTTTTTATAGACAGCGTAATTATATCAAATCATTCGAAAGAGACCATGCAAACGACCAAATCAATATAACATTCTACAATGACTTCAATGAAGAAGTGGAAGAGATGTTCCTTCATCATATCAATACAATGCCATTTAATAGCAACCATGAGGCGGCACAGCGCAATTCGATAGAACCAATTGCAATCAGGAGAAATCTTGAGTTAGCCACAAAGTTTCAAAAGAAAGCTCTAATAATAAAAATAAACAATGAGGTCGTTTCGTTGTCTATGATTGCATATCTAGACCCAGACACAGCCGCAATTAACCACCTAAAAGTCAATTACTCTGTACCAAACATTTTTAGATACACAGTCTACCAATTAGCAAAAATGCTTAAAGAAAATGGTATAAGTGAAATGAATTTTGAACAAGACCTAGGGATACCTGGCCTTAGAACTTTTAAAGAGTTGTTGCACCCATCCCGCTTTCTTGAGAAGAAGACTATTCGCCCTCGCCACCAATAGACCATAGTCGATAAGTCACTTTGTCAACCGCTTCTGGTGGGGTTAAATCTGAAAATTTGCATGCACCTTTTATTGCTCGGCTTACAATCCAAGGAATATATTTCTTTGATAAATTTGTATTCTCAAATAAGACACTGGCGCTCTGCCCAGCTTCATCGGCTGCTCTCGAAAACAAACCAAGCGATAGTGCAGAGTAGGCTCGTCCAACTCCTGACGAGACAATGCCGGGCGTAAATATGCTCGTAAAAAATTCATCCTTCCCCGAACTAGCACCGAATTTTTCTTCAATATATTTAC
>CAIMUU010000097.1 GCA_903844835.1 uncultured bacterium
ACAAGCAAATGACACCAAAACCTTATTAACGACACACCAGCCACTAATATCAACGTCCTGGTCGCTATTATTATAAATAGAAACAAATTCCTGAGCCGCAGCATCACTTGGGCCACTCAAAGCGCCTGCTTGAACCTGATAAATAACAATATTTTCACTAAGTCCATAAACTGTTGGCGATATCAACCCAGCAACAAAAACCGACAAAAATAATATAAAAACCAAATAAAGCTTATGCATAATCACATCATAAGCTTTATTTAAGCTATTTGCAAGTATCACATATTATCGAGCGACTAAAATACTCGACACTCACGGCAGTATTAGTACAAGAGTAATTTTAAGTTAATCTGGTAGATCGGCAGTTATATTAGCATTGCTGTGGACGTTTACGACATCATCAAGCTCATCAATAGCGTCAAATAATTTAATAATTTTTTCGGCCGTCTCGACATCATCAACATCGACTGAAATATTTGGAACATATTGCAGTTCAGCACCAACGACAGACAAACCAGCTTCGATTATTGCTTTCCTGACTTTAGCCAATTCCTTCTGTTCGGTATAAACAATCAATTCACCACTTTCTTCAATCGCATCCTCAGCCCCAGCGTCAAGAACGGCAAGTAAGGCATCTTCGCCAGTTGCAGAAACCCTTATAACACCCTTGCGAGTAAATTGGAAAGCAACACTACCAGCATCAGCAATCCGACCACCATTTTTGACCAAGGCATTTTTGAGCTCTGGAAAAGTGCGATTTTTGTTATCTGTTGCAGTTTCAATTAAAATACCAACGCCACCTGGCCCCATCGCCTCATAAGTCGTTTCTTCTAGTACGGCAGCATTTTTATCAGCCACCCTATCAATTGCCCGCTGGATATTAACCGCTGGCATATTAGCCTGCTTGGCAGTTTCGATTGCCATAAATAAAGCCGAGTTAATTAATGGATCAACGCCATTTCTAGCCGCGATAGCAATCTGATTGCCAATCCTCGTAAAAATTGCGCCTCGCTTGGCGTCTTTTAGACCTTTTTCGCGCTTGATAGTTGACCATTTGCTGTGTCCAGACATAATTAAAGCCTCATATTATTAACTATTTGCTTATTATAACAGATACGAGGCTACTCGACTAGATTGGTGTCGCGCAAATTATAGCTTGTCTTGCGCCACATATACAAACAAATGCCAACAAGAATCGCATAAAATATTGTAATCATCCACCACTCGATTTTAATTTCGCTCATTGCCCACGGTAAACTCGCTAAATACTCTGCCACACTGACCATATAATGCAATAGCCATGTCGCTGGCGCACCAATAACTGTCGCAAAACCCGGCAGAATTAAACCACCAACTCCTGCTACAAAAGTCAAAAACATTGCTAGTGGCACTAATGGCAAAATTAACAAATTTGACACTATCGCCACATTCGAAAACTGCCCAAATGCCATAATTATAATTGGCACCGTCGCCAGTTGTGCTGAAGCTGTCTCACCCAACACCTGGCCGACAAAGCCAGGTTTTTTCTTGCCAAACAAATACCTCTGCGCCAGTGGAGCAATGATCATCACGCCCGCAAAAGCCGCAAATGATAGTTGCCAGCCCAAATCGCCCCAGGCATAACTCGGATTAATTGTTACGGTCACTGCAACGGCGACTGACAATAAGACTATCGGGTGAAAGTTACGGCCATAATACCAAGCCGCCAGACTTAAGACTGACACCAACCCAGCTCTTGACATGCTCGGGCTAATACCTGTTATCGCCATAAATGAAACAATCATAAGGGCTGCCGACAAGGCTGATAAATATTTCGAAACTTTAACAAATAATCGCCTAGCCAGGCGCACTAGTATTGTCAAATTATAGCCACTCGCCACAACAACATGGGTTAGCCCAGCAATCTGTAATGCCAACGCCAAATCCGCTGGCAATGCTCGTCTTTGACCAAGCAAATACCCCAACCCCAGACTTGACTCAGGCTCTGGTAAGGCCTTACGCACCCCATCGGCAAACCAGTCACGTACAACCCTGGCGATGTCGCCAGGTTGCGGCCTGGTTATTTCTTCAACCACTGCTTGGTACATTACACCAACAAAATTTCCAAACCCCGCCCTTAACTGGCCGCGTAAAATTAACTTATCACCACGCTTAATGTCGGCATTGTCAGTTGATAACCAAATCACACCAGCCAATAATTTGCCATCAATAGTAATCTGATCTAGCCTAATTACTACTTGGCCAGACGTCCCAGTATCGGCGTCGTCTTTAACGTTGCCCTGCAGAATTATTGACTTGCCATATAATGGAGCAAATTCCGCTAGGCTAGTTTGCAAAATATGGCCGCGCCACAAGCCAAACAAAATTCCGCCAATAATAATTAATGGAATCAGATAGGCATATTTTCGCCAAAACCCAACGATAATTAAGACAATTGCGATAATTAGTGGGATAACAGATGAAAATAACGAGCCATTAATATATTGCGAAGTATAAACGCCAATGAATATACCGGTGCAAAGATAGGCAATTAGCCACGACGAATGTATTTTCTTTTTAAGAGTCCACCAAGACATGATATTAGTATAGCTTAGAAATAGCTTAAAGCGATAGACTTTGTGAGACTGGGATCAGTGAGACTATCGCTCCGTCCGCATTTGGGCGGACTTCGCTCCTCCGCTTGCCTATAAAAATATGTAAACACATTTTTATTGGCTGCGCTACGCGACCTCAC
>CAIMUU010000098.1 GCA_903844835.1 uncultured bacterium
AACCGCTACTTTCGCGGTAGCCTTTGATTTCAGTCTGGTCAACGCCTTCGATACACTTACCGACAAGCTGTTTGTTGTCGGTAACTTTATTTAAATAATCAAACAATTGGGCAGCTAATTTTTCAGAAGTGATGCCACCCTCTTTGATAAATTGACGAATAAATTGCTCACGAATTTCAGTGCTGACATCCAAAGCTTCGGCCGTCATGTCCACCATATAAATAACTTCGACACCCTCACCCCGCAGAACATCGGCAAATCTGTCGTGTTCAGCCTGAGCATCTTTTAAATAAGGGATATCGTCGAACAGTAGTCGCTGTAATGAACTTGGTGTTAAATTTAAATATTCGTTACCCGGTCGATGTACAAGAACTTTTTTTAGAAATTTTATTTCGTTTTTTACATTGATTGGTTCCATAATACCCCTCTAAAACTTTGCCCATAAGCATTAGTTTGTTGTCTCTATGATACTTTATTAACAATAAAAATACAGCCCATTAAACCCAATAACCTGTGGCGGTAATTATGACAATTCTTCAAATCAATATGATATGCGGGTTATTGTAAAAAGCGAAGGCATCTAGCTAGCCTATTAACGCAAAGCTTGCATACTATAGCCTCTTGCAGCCAAGCCCTCAATGATGCACGGCAAAGCCTCGGCCGTTGATTTATTTGTAGAATGCATTAACACGCTAGCTCCATTATATGCGCCAGATAGCACATTGGTGCATGTTAAAGAAGCCGTAACACCTCCTGGAGCCGAGTCTCTTGACGCATCCCCCCACATAATTAACGTAACTCCGTTAGCTGCAGCCGCATCATAAGTAAGTGAACTTTTATTACCACCTGGTGGACGAAAGTAGGTTGGTCGAACACCGGTTATTGCCGTGATTGCGTCAATCGACTGTTTAATATCATTAAATTGCCAATCATAACTACGACTACCATAATCATATAGTGCATGCTCATAGCCATGAGATTGGACAGCGTGTCCTTCACTAACCGCTCGACTTAATGCGGCTGCATCAGTACCGGCCCTATTACCTATCTCAAAAAAAGTCACTTTAATACCGTAACAGCCTGCGTAATTCATAATTTGGTTAGCATATGTCATCCCATCATCAAAGGTCAGATAAATTACCCCGCTACCACCACTAGAAACTGGCGACATATCCTTAATGGTTGGGCCATAATAATCAACTGGCAAAGCATAGGTTCGACTACTATCAGACTTAATACCCATTATGTAGTTTTTTGTTGTAGTTTTATCAAGCCAAATACCACCCGAACTAATTAATCTTTGGCAACTACCCAATGCAGGGCTACCGTTGTAAGTATTTACATCAGACGCAACTGCGTTAACCAAATCATCAAGCCTGGACAGCGACCAGCTAACCTGGACACCAGAATCATTTTTTGTTATGTCCAGTAAGGCCAGTAATTGTTCAGGCGCTAATACTTTGCTATAGCTTCCCTTACTTAGTGATAGCGGAGCTCCAATAATCGATTGAATTTCAGGAATTTTCGGCTCAAGCTCGGCACTCGATATATTGGCTGGCGTAATCTCAAAACTAACATTTGCCTCTGTCTTGCCGGTCGCTAATTGTACCGAAAGGTCCTGACAGGTTAAAATCGGGCTATACTTTTTGCCAGACTGTTCTGGAGTTATTTTTGGCGCTTGGTCGTAATAGACCGTGGCATCTATTGGCGCCGTATCGGAAATTTGGATTGTTGACAATGGCTCAATACACGCCGTGTCATCTATCGCCACGACTGGTTCAACCGACGAACTAATACCCCCAGTATATAATTTATACTTGTCTATCAGATTCAGATTATTTAATTCCAAAACCGCCTTGGCCGTAGCCAGGGCATCAATACTAACCCCAAGCTTACTAAAGTCAAAAGCCCATTGGTCTGCCCCATTTGATAATGTGACCTTTTTTGCCTGGAATCCTGGATTAATTTGATGTAGCCTATCGATTAGCTGTTGCTCATCTAAATCACCAAACGATGTTCCCAAAACCGACACTCCCGGGTAAGTCTTTGCCAAAGAAAATAACGAACGGGCCAACCACGTCTGAGAAAGAAAAGCGACAATGCCAGCCAACACAATAATAATTAATAATATCCAATATTTTTTATAACTAGATATTATCCCCAGTTTATTCTCTGCAGACCTACTAGTGCTCACAACTTCAAATGTTCCAGTCAGTGGCGCCGGATCTTCAGTCCCATTAACGATTATTTTTTCTTTTTTTGGTTTAGTCTTCATTCACTCAACCCCCGAGTAGCATCACCTACAAGATTATTTGTGGCCCCTTAAGCCATACTTAGATGTGATTGGATCCTTAAACAAATCAGTCTCTTTTGGCGAATGCCTAGTAGAGACCAAAAAGGCAATAATAATAAATACTAAAAAGCAAAGACTGATAATAATCGTTATAAAGTCAGCCGACAACTGCCTCATAAGTAGACTACAAGCCACCTGCGAAATAGCAATCGTAATCAAAAATGCGCTAATATCAATAGCTAATATGTTCTTTTTTGCAAAATGCTTATAACCGAAAACAATCGCTACCATCGAGATTGGAATTGTATATAACGCAATCGTCTTTGCAGGTATAAACGAGCTGATATTATAGCCCCCCAAAACAAATTCAACTACATATAGTAAGAAAACTGGCCAAAAGGCAATTTTGATATGCTCCCAATAACTCTCATTGACGGCGGAAATTATTGCAACACTTTTGTTATGCTTACTCCAATTGTAGGTAAAATGCAGAGCAGAGCCTAGCAGAAAAAGCGGAATTATCATCCAATAATCTAACGCCGTTATTTGTTCAATGGTCATATTATTAATATTAGCAGAAGCTTGATGCTAGTAAAGCGCCTATCTGTCAAGTGGCCTTCTCACCCGGGCAATTATTATTGATTAAAAACTAGCTTATGTTAAAATTAGCTTATGAATGAATATCTATTACCATTTTTTAGCAGAATATCAACTTTTAATGATGGCATATATGGCAGTTCTTCAAGCTATATGTCCGACGATTCAGCACCGGGTGTAGCAATTCTAGCTACTTTAGCTTATATATTTTTTATTCTAATACTCACAATTGGCGCCTATGTATTTGTTTCAATCTGTCTAAGCAAAGTATTTAAAAAAGCTGGTATCAAACCATGGATCGCTTGGGTCCCCTTTTATAACAACTGGAAATTTTTTGAAATGGGCTCATTCCATGGTGCCCTTTCGCTACTTACATTAGTACCTTATGCTGGGACACTAGCGTTTATGATTTTGTATTGGATTTCCGCTTATAGAATTGGCCTTAGGTTTGGAAAAGAAGGAGCATTCGTGCTACTTTCAATATTTCTGTCACCTGTATGGCTTGGTATTTTAGCTTTTGATAAGTCAAAGTGGAGTGGCGCAAAAATTCATAGCACCACGCCAACTGAATCAGCCAAATAGTTAGCTAGCTACTTGACGTACATCGACTGAATTATTCGTTTTGCAGTCAAGTAATTGCTATTTTGCATCTCGGCGCTGACAGCATCAAGTGAAACAATTTCTCTATCTTTTAGATTGTTCAAAGTGATAAATGCGCGGATAAAGTCACCCTGGGAACCAGTTAAATCACTAACTGGCAACCAGCCCGGTCCATAAACCGAAGTGTATTCGCTGGTGATGTCTCCGACCACTGGCAACCTAGTACCTTCGGAATTTTCTTCTGTCCCAATATTATATCTATATAAATTATTCGTCATCTTAAATACTCTAGATGTCAACAAAGCTCCAGAATAATTCGTAATATCTGCTAACTCTGATAGCACCAATGTTTCATTAAGATTTGGGTCTGCCTCTCCAGAGCCAACTATTGACTGAGCCATATTAAATGTCACTCCAACAGCCCCATCTGGGCTAGTAATACTTGTAACATTAATTGTCGGGCTTGTCCCCGAACTAGTTGTGAGTACCCAAGATTTTGGATACTTCAACGATATGCCAGTCTCCAACAAATTATCGGTTACAATCTCAGTTAAATTATCTTTGCTATTGCTTATCAATATATAGCCCAAAGCGCCTAACACTCCGGCTATTATGACAGCCGCAACAATTAACAATAACTTAGATTTTTTTGGCTTAGTAATATTTTGCCCCGCAAACTGTCCAATAGGCTGGACGGGCTGAGTCGGCACCGCAGGACTACTGGCTACTTCTGCTGGGGCACTGGTCGATTGATTTTGTATGCTAGGATCGTCATTCATAAAGTCACTTCCTTTACCATATTAGTTAAGCTTATTATAGCATTGATACTGACTACAAGTCATAGACATATGCCATTACTGGCATTTTTCAATGTTTTAATCAAAAATATAATAAAACCAGAACTGAAGATATCTATAATTTGCCGTTCAGATACTTACCAGCAACACTTAGCGCAAACGAAGGTAAAATCACAAAGACGGTTGCCATTAATAATTTAGAAATTATCATATTAAAGTCTGAATTATCATCTCCACCAACTGGTAGTTCCAAAACCATTATTAATCCTAGGACCCCAAAAACGATTGAAGAATATAAGAAAATT
>CAIMUU010000099.1 GCA_903844835.1 uncultured bacterium
CATTACTATATCGAACTTCAGATATCCACTTCGAGCCACAAGAAGACAATGTTGTAGTCCGTTTTCGAGTTGATGGTATCTTACAAGAAGCTGGGCGATTCAAAAAAGATAATTATGAAAATATTTTAAACCGAATAAAAGTCATGTCACAGCTAAGAATTGACGAACATTTTGCAGTTCAAGACGGCGCAATCAGGTTCCCGGTCAAAGACAGTTCCGTGGACTTACGTGTCTCAATTACCCCAACTCTGGACGGTGAAAAAGTAGTCCTTAGGATGTTGGCCCAATACGTCAAAGAGTTGGTATTGTCCGCCATCGGCCTTTCGGATGACTTAGAAAAAGTAATCGTCGAGATAACTAAAAAACCATTTGGAATGATTATTGTAGTCGGGCCAACAGGTTCCGGCAAAACAACAACACTTTATTCAATCATTAAACATATCAATGATTCGTCAATAAACATTACAACCATCGAAGACCCAGTAGAATATAAAATTATCGGCGTAAATCAAATCCAAGTAAATGAAGCCAAAAAGATTACATTTGCCGATGGGCTGAAGTCAATTGTTCGCCAAGATCCCGATGTTATCTTGGTTGGTGAAATTCGTGACGAAGAAACTGCTGAAATTTCTGTAAATGCGGCGTTAACCGGACATTTACTATTTTCAACATTCCACGCCAATGATGCCGCTACAGCAATTCCAAGGCTACTTAAAATGGGAGTTGAGCCATTTTTGCTAGCATCGACACTGGAATTAATTCTATCCCAAAGACTAGTAAGACGGTTATGTATGAAGTGCCGCTACTCGGTTGACATAACAAGAGAAGAAATTGAGAAAAAGGTAAAAGGCGCAGGCAAATACTTCCCTACTAAGACCACAATCTACGAAGTGAAGGGTTGCCCAAACTGCAATAATACTGGCTATTCCGGTAGGGTTGGATTATTTGAATACATAAAAGTAACCCGCGAATTAAAAGAATTGATTTTAAAAAATCCAACAACTGATGCGATTTGGGATTTAGCAAAATCTCAAGGTTCACAGACGATGTTGCCTGACGGAATTGACAAAATCAAACAGGGCCTGACATCAATTGAAGAAGTATTCCGAGTAGTCTCGGAGGGATAATATCTTGAAAAAAGAGGTCGTCAAAAAAAAGTCAATCAAAAAGCCAAAAAGAAAAGTTGCGCATTTTTTGGGCAATGAAAAAGATTATTTTGCTGAAAATTTATCTATGCTACTGTCGGCCGGTATAGGTGTTGCTGCAGCAATAATAATCATGCAACAGGGAGCGTTAAACAGAGGATACAAAAAAACATTATCAGCTATCGCCAAAGATTTAGATGAGGGTAGCCCGTTATGGAAGTCTCTATTTGGACGAGAGATTTTTAGCCATAGCTATTTGTATATGATTAAAATCGGCGAGGAAAGCGGCAGACTATCCGAGAATTTGTCAATTATTGCTGAACAAGAAAAAAAGACTAAATCATTCCGCTCAAAGTTATCGTCAGCTTTAATTTATCCAATAATCATTCTCTCTTTGACACTTATAATTGGTATTGGCGTTATGTGGTTTGTTATACCCAAAATGGCAAAAATATTTACTGATTTGAAAATAGTTTTACCTATACCAACCAGAATAATGATATATGCTGGTAATTTCATTACAAATAATACTATCCTGTTTTTGGCAATAATTTTAGTGTCGGTATTATTGATAGTTCTTTTCTTCTTTATCCCCTTTACCAAAAAAGTCGGTCAAGCAATCTTATTCCGAACACCTAGAATACGTGACCTATTTAAAGAAGTTGAGATAGCAAGATTTGGTTATGTAATGTTTTCACTAACCCAGGCAGGCATTCCACTAACTGAGGCACTTTTATCAATTGAGAAATCAACTAGTCTAGGGGCATACAGAAAGTTTTATCATTTCTTGTATCAGAACGTAAATGACGGAGAATCTCTTGAAAAAAGTTTTAAAAAGTACAAAAGGCTAAAGCGCCTATTCCCAATCAATATTCAACAAATGATTATTGCCGGTGAACGTTCCGGTAATCTTAATAATGTCATTAGTAAGATTAGCGGAATATACGAAGACAAGATTGACACCACCAGCAAAAACCTTTCAGTTATATTAGAGCCAATACTACTGGTTGTTGTTGGATTGGGAGTTCTATTCTTAGCATTAGCCGTCGTTATGCCACTTTACGGCCTGGTGGGTGGACTAAATGTTCAGTAAAAATGGCTTTACACTAATAGAGGTTATGATAGTAATTGCGCTCATGACAATTGTCGGGGCAATCGTAGCGCCACTCTCAATTGACTATCAACAAAGGAACGATTTAGACATTGCTCAGACCACTTTTGTCCAATGCATTCGTCGAGCCCAACAGATGTCGATGGCCGGCGAAGCCGACAGCGCATGGGGCCTAGCCGTGAATACTGGCAATATAATCATATTCAAGGGAGTATCATTTTTGACTAGAGATACAAGTCTAGATGAAAATTATGACATATCAAGTAGTATTACTTTCAGTGGTCAGTCAGAATATAGCTTTGCAAAAACTACAGGCTTACCAAGTACAACTGGGTCGGTGACTTTAACAAATAGCAATTATCAAAAGTCAGTGAGTTTAAATGAAAAAGGCATCGTCAATTACTAGACATAAATATCACCTTCAATCAGGTATGTCGCTGGTTGAGGCTCTTTTGGCTATGGCCATATTCGCCATACTGTCGGTTGGGGTTATAAGTGCAATAATATACGGACAAGAAAGTTCAGCAGTTGCGGGTACCCGCGAGCGAGCTGTAAAAATCGCCGAGGAAGGAATCGAGGCCGTACGCAATATTCGCGATTCTGGATATGGTAATCTGCCGGCCGATGGGACATATGGACTAGTTATTTCAGGCGGTGTTTTTGCATTATCAGGCCCATCTGACACAACAGACATTTTCGCCAGAACAATTACTCTAGCAACAGTTGATTCAAGGACCAGAACAGTTAATGTTAATGTAAATTGGCAACAAACTGCTCAGCGCACTGGGGCTATTTCTCTTAATACATATTTAACTGATTGGGTTACATCGCCAGCCGTGTATCGTCATGGCATGTTAGTTTACGGCGATGGCGGTACGACAACAGATGAAATTAGATACCAAACATATGACGATAGTAATGGAACTTGGAGCGCCCCGGCCTTAACTGCCGATGTCGACAGCGCGACAACAAACAAATATCTACGCGAAACTCACATTTATGCCTCGTCAACTCGCGATGAAAAAACACTAATCACAAGGCATTATGATGGAACTAGACAATGGTTTTACTCACAAGTCTATAACGGCACTACGGGGAGTTGGGGAAATGTTAATTTATTAACAAACTTTTTAAGTAGCACAAATCTTCATAGCCAGAAGTGCGTTGGAGCATACCTAGCCAATGGAGATTTTGTTGTACTATATTCTGACAACACAAATATCCCAAAGTTTAAAGTCTGGAATGGAACAAGTTGGTCGACCGCTTCGGGTTCAAATGGCGCATCAACTCAAAGCATCGGCGGAATACCAGGATTTATCACATTAAAACAAAGACCTAACACCAATGAATTGATGGCAGTATTTTTTGACCAGTCATCTGATACAAATTCACAATACTTTTACATTGGTGCAAATGGGACATATGAAACTGCCGACTGGTCCCTATCGACTGAACATTCAGCCACAGCCCCTTCAACTAGCGAAAAATACGTAGACTTTAATTGGGCATCAAATAATTCACTCAAAGGTGCTATGATTTTTGTTAACTCTAATGCGGACAAGGCAATGAATATAAAGATTTGGACTTCTAACGGTAGTGGTGGTGGTTCGTGGAGCACTTCGTCTGATTATTCAACTTCCCAGACGAACAATATAGGTGCACTTGGAATTGAATCCGTAGTCGGGACATCTGATTTTGTTGTATGCAATAAAGACACATCAACGCCAGCACTGATAACGTGCATTAGGGCCAATATTTCAGGCTGGATAGCTAGTTCTAATATTACTTTTGCCACTACTTCTGATACTGGCGCTCAGCTAAGCTTTGGAATTGGCTTTGAGCAAAACACGCCAACATATGGAGTAAATATTTTCTCTAATAACACGGGCGTTTTGCAATACAAATTGTACAATATTAGCACCTCTACGTGGCAGGCTACCCCAACGGCCATAAATAGTCCTGCGGTGGGAGTAATTAAAACAACCATGGCAATCCCTAACGCCATCAATGGGGATATAATGCTACTAACTTCAGACGCAAATCGGGATATCTTTTCGGTACTGTGGGATGGATCGACACACAACATATTTTCAACACCAGCTGGAAAAGCCTGGTCGGTTCATGGCACTAATGGCTCAGCCACTACTGATTTTTGGTATGACTTTACCTGGGACGGGATGTAATATGAAAAAAGGCTTCACATTAATCGAAATGCTACTTTATATTTCCATCTTGTCAATTATTGTTTTGGCATTGTCGTCATTTATGTTTATGACATATTCTTCGAGAATTAAATCTACAGTAATATCCGAGGTTGAACAACAAGGTAGCCAGACAATGAATATTATCGCGCAAAATATTCGAAACGCATCTGGAATTACTGGCCCAATTGCGGCCACTTCGGCGACTAGCCTAACATTAACTGAATATATCGGTTCGCTGTCACCAACAGTAATTGCCCAATCGGGCAACAAAATCCAGATTACCGAAGGCACAAACCCGGCTATCGATCTGACATCTAATCGAGTTATAGTGTCAAATCTATCATTTTCAAATCTATCAAGGCCAAATACACCGGGCGTAATTCAAGTAAAGTTTAATCTAACTCATATCAATCCCGATAATCGTGGCGAATATTCCTATTCGAAAGATTTCACTACAACTGCTTCGCTGAGGTGGCCATAATGAAATATAATAATCATTCAGGTTACGTCGCATTATTAACAGTATTGGTACTAGGAGTAATTGCGACAACTGTTGCTACTTCTTTGGTTTTGCTTGGGTTGGGCCACACTAGAACTTCATTGTCAGAAATTCAATCAGCAAGCGCAAAAACGGCCGCAGATGCCTGCGTCGATGATGCCCTTCGACAAATAAAGCTTACGCCAAGCTTTACGGGTAATGGCAGTCTCACGATGCCAAATTCGTCGTGCAATTATACAGTAATTAATTCGTCAACATCGTCAATTTCTGCTACTGGCATATCTGGAAATGTTACTCGAAGAGTTACTGTTGATTTGTCAGCTAGAGCTCCAAATATTATTTACACAAAATGGCAGGAAAGCTAGTATTGTGCTTATGGAAAAAGTGCTATAATTAGTCTAAAATAAGGGGGGCTATGGAAAATATATTTAGAAAAAACGCAGGCCTAATCACAATGGTAACAGCGATGGTTTTCTCCAGTATGATGTGGAGTTATAGTTTAACAGGTTACGCTGAAGGTTCAACATATTTAATTGTTGCCGGAGTTGGCTTTATCATACTTAATTCGATGATTTTATGGCTGTTACTAACAACTAAAAAAGCAAGTAAAAAGAAAGGTAAAAAGGGCAATAAATGAAAAATATCAAATCTCAGAAAGGCTTTACGCTGATTGAGGTCCTAATAGTTATCGCAATCCTTGCGATTTTGGCGGGCATCGTAGTTGTTGCAGTCAACCCATTAAAGCAGTTGGCAGATGCCAGGAACTCTCAGAGACGAGCTGATGCAACAACAATATTAAATGCAGTTTACCAATATACAGTTGATACCAGCGGCACAATTCCGGCAACAATTACGACCACGCCTACAGCTGTTTGCGCTACTGGTGGTACTTGCACAGGAATAATTGATCTTTCGGTATTAACGACAAATGAAAAGTATATCACTTCAATGCCAAAAGACCCAAGCAGCGGAACAGTTAACTCAACTGGCTATAATATCTCAAAAACTGCCAATGGTCGAATAACTGTTACTGCTCCATCGGCAGAAAACAGCGTAACAATAAGTGTAACGAGATAAGGAGTAATTATGAAAAAAAATCTACAAAAAGGTTTTACCTTAATTGAAATATTGATTGTCGTAGCAATTTTAGCAATCTTGGCAGGAATCGTAATCCTAGCCGTTAACCCACAAAAACAACTTCTTGATGCCAGAAATGCACAGCGACGAGCCGACGTCAGCACAATCCTAAGTGCCGTTTATCAATACTCCATTGACAACAAAGGTGTAATGCCAGGATCAAACATACCAGTTGCTCCAACAGCGGCATCCGAAATATGCACGTCAGCAGTATCTGCAACTTGCACTACGGCAACATTGGCTGATCTAAGCTCACTACTCACTGCCGAAAAATATCTAACTGCAATACCAGTTGATCCAGCCGGGAATGTGACTAATGGTGCTGGCTATACAATTCAAAAAACCGCGAACAACAGAATAACTGTAAGTGCTCCGGCCGTTGGAAACTACTCATTGTATACAGTAACAAAATAACAACTTTTTATGCCGAAACTGCCTTATGGTAGTTTCGGCATAATTTGCTCAGTAGTATTGAGCCAAATTAAACTAAACATATATGAAAAATATTGATGGTAATAAAACCCCTGAAAATGATAATAAAAATCATGTTATTCAGGAGCGAGAAATGCCATCAATCATATCACAGCAAAGAGATATAATATTAAAAAAGACACTAATTGTTAGTAATGAGTTACTAGACGAAAAATCATCGAACATTGATTTTATAAAAATTACTGATCTAATATTAGAAATCTCTGGATCAAAATATGCCTCTTTTAATGTCTTTGATGCCGATGGACGAGATTTTACTACTGTTGCCTTCTCTGGATTAAGCAAAAATATCAAAAAGATTTCATCGATATTGGGCTTTGAGCTAGTTGGGAAAGAGTGGAAATATGATCCAGTCAGAGAAAGTAAGATCAAAGACAACACCATAAATAGGTTCAAGACACTCCATGATCTTAGCAAATCCGCATTGCCAGATCGAATATCATCACTCGTCGAGAGGGTTTTTAATATTGGACCAGTCTATGTAGTTAGAATCCAAAAAAACAATAAAGCAATCGGCGATTTTACCTTACTCTTTTCTCAAAACAGCGAACTCCAAAACATAGACATAGTCGAGCTATTTTCTAGCCAAGTTGGTCTATTAATTGACCGCCGTATATCTGATATGAACTTAGTTGCCAGCGAATCTCGCCTATCTAGTTTTATTAAAAACTCTCCAATAGCTATTGAACAATATGACGCACATGGTAAATTAATTGATGTCAACCCTGCCTGTCTATCATTGTTTGGCATAAAAAGCAAAAAAGAAATTGAACATTTTTCACTCTATAATGATCCAAACATATCTGATGACCACAAAAAAGAACTGAGGCAGGCAAAGCCTATCCGCTATGAAGCTATTTTTGATTTTGATAAAGTCCGAGATAGTAAATTATATAACAGCTCAAAATCCGGAAAAATATGGTTAGATGTTATGATTACTCCAACGACAGGCAATAATGGTGTGCTTGAGGGCTACTTATTAGAAATTCAAGATATATCAAGTAGAAAAGTATCTTCCACAAAAATTAACGAGAACGTAAAAGAGCTCGAAAATCTTAATTCAATTATGGTTGGGCGTGAGCTAAAAATGATTGAGCTAAAAAAAGAGATAGAGGCACTAAAAGCCCATACCA
>CAIMUU010000100.1 GCA_903844835.1 uncultured bacterium
ATCTAAAATAATTACCTGACGATATTTTAAGCTCTTGGGGACTTTTGATTGACTGTCAACTAATCTAGCCGCGAAAGAATGGACAATTCGAGTCTTACCAGCACCTGACGGACCAACCAAAACTACATTTTGACGACCATTCTTACTAAAAATATCGACAATTTGCGAAATAGCCTGGTCATGTGCTGGCAATGTTAACAGTGACACACTATCAATCTGCTGACTAACATTTTGCCCAAAACGATTCAATATCGGTGTCCAGCCAAACGACCAATCGCGCGCTATACCACCAGTTAGTTTTGGACGTCGATATTCCTCAAATAATTCTCGCAAATGGTTATACCACATAACCCCATTGACCAAATCACTTAGATCTAGTTGCAGATGACTAATTAAATTTTGGCTACGAGGGTTGCAGTTTACTAGCGCCACCACTAATATCGCGGCAGAGATGTTTTTGCTAGAGGTAATGTCGCGCAATCTAATTGCCTCTGCCCAAATGACAGAAATATCCGACTCGCCATTATTAGATAACTCCTGCAAAAAACTGGCACCGATTCCAAAACGAACCGTAAAAAAATGTCCACCATTAAGTTGACTGACAATACTTGCAACCTCATTAGGAGTAGGATTTCGAGATAGCCTCCCCAGGACCTCTGCCGATAAAGTGCCGTCAATTGAGTTACTATTTTTTGACACCGCCAGATGCTTAAGTTCGCCGTTATACCACTCGACAATCATTGCCGGAATAGAAGCAAAGCCGATTAAAGTCCAACCAAAAGCCGACCGGAGTATTACTAGTGAAAAACCAGCCAATAGCAGTAAGAGCGTGCCGATTGATAGGCCCACAATCCAAGACTTGTTCAATCGGGCACTAATGCGCGCTTTCTCACTTCGTAGACTTTTATAATTGAATAATATTTTTTCCATTAGATTACCAACCCAATTATTGATGCAATCAACCCGACCACAGATAATAGTGGGACTACTAACCAAAATAACAAGATGGCAGCTCCGAAAAGTATTTGCAAGAACATTACGACGAGCCCAAATATAATCATGAAAGACCTAACGGTTGCCCCAATAACTCGTGACAGCAGTTTATCAAAGAACGCTCGAATATTATCAGCCAACGATATGGCCGCGCTTTCTGCAGAGATCTGTCGAAATGGAGAGAAAAGTGTCGAGATGAGTAGTTTAACCGAGAAAAAATCTGCCGACTTCTGAAGTCTAGATTCCATCATTTGAAGGCGAGCCAGCCAGCCACTACCATACCACCAAGAAAATATACCCACTAAAAACATGCCTTTATTATAGCATTAGCGAGACGACTTCGTATTATATTGGCCCAACATAACTGCTTAAGCTATAATAGAAACTATGTCGAAGCCTCTTGTTACCATCCTCGGGAAAGCAGTTAGAAGCATCGCTAGATTACGCGGTGGTGGCTCGGCCTTGCCCGGCCTAGTTGTCGAGCGAATTGACCCTGATTTTATAAAACGCATACTTAGCAATTTGTCCTATGGCGTCGTAGTCATTAGTGGTACTAATGGCAAAACCACAACAACAAAAATGGTTGTTGAACTTCTCAGGGATCAGGGCCTAAAAGTGTTTACTAACCGAACTGGCAGCAATTTTAGCCGTGGCGTTGCCGCTGCGCTACTGGGCGAAATAAATATCAAAGGCCAGATTGATGCCGACATTGCTGTTCTCGAGCTTGATGAAGCGCATGCCATTAGCTTTGTTGATAAAATTCCACCTCGATATAGCTTGATACTAAACGTAATGCGAGACCAATTAGATAGATTCGGCGAAATTGACCATATCACCAATCTACTGCGCCATATCGCTGACGTCACAACCGAGGCAGTTGTCTTAAACCGCGAAGATACCAGGGTAGCAAGTATCGCAAAATCACTCGACAATCAAAAAGTCACGTATTTTGGATTAGAAGATAAATTGCTACGTCTATTCCCCGGTGATGATAACCTGCACAACCGTACCACCAAGCCTCACACTGCAGTGAAGGCCGACGTCATACTTTCAAAAATAATTGGCAATTCCGCAAGCTTTATAATTAACGGCCAGAAAGTTAACACCAAACTCAAGCTGACTGGGACCTACAATGTCTTCAACGCCGCCGCCGCCATAGCCCTAGTCAGGACAATCGTTGGCAATAATCTAGATCAAACAAAGCTAATCAACACACTATCCAATATCACTCCAGCATTTGGCAGAGGTGAGAAACTCAGTCTTAATGGCAAGCCGATCGAAATAGTCTTAGTCAAAAACCCCTCAGGTTTTCAACTTGGCCTTGAATCATTTAGTCCGTCTGGGTACATAACAATGATTGCGATAAACGACAACTACGCTGATGGTCGCGATATGTCTTGGCTGTGGGACGTTAACTTTTCAAGTCTAAAAAAATCTGGCGTTAGACAAGTATCTGGCATTAGAGCTTTCGATATGGCACTAAGGCTAAGTTATGATGAAGTACAAATTAAATTTACCGAAACAAATATCAAAAAAGCCTTAAAACAATTTATTGATAGTGCTCCAAAAACGCCAAAAAGAATTTTCTGTACTTATACTGCAATGCTACTTATCCGCCAAGAATTGTCTAAAATCACCAAGGTTGAGGTCATCAAATGAATAATAATAAAATTACCATTTTGCATTTATACTCTCACGACATGAATATCTACGGCGATCATGGCAATGTCCTCGCCCTACAAAAAAGATTACAATGGCATGGCTATAGCCCAGTCGTAATCGAGTATAATCATGGCGATAAATTTCCAGATGATTGTATCGACATTATTGTCGGCGGCGGCGGTCAAGACAGCGGTCAAAATAAAATCCAAAAAGATTTATTATTAATCGGACCAAAATTGATTGAACTAGCCAACAATAACGTGCCAATGCTAATGATTTGCGGATTATACCAATTATTTGGCAAATTTTTCAAAACTTCTGACGGCGAATTAATCGAAGGTATTGGGCTGTTTAATATTGAGACATATGGCAAATCCGAACGGCTTATCGGCAATATCGTCACCCATTCTACGGAGTTTGGCGACATAATTGGTTACGAAAACCACAGCGGACAAACCTTTCTGGATAGTCAAGTCGCACCACTTGGCATCGTCAAAGTTGGGGCCGGCAATAATATGGCCGACATCAGCGAAGGCGCTCGCTATAAAAACGTAATAGGCAGTTACCTGCATGGACCACTACTCCCAAAAAATCCCGAAATTGCCGA
>CAIMUU010000101.1 GCA_903844835.1 uncultured bacterium
AAACATTGGATCAAGAAAGAACTTACCTTCACGCTCACCCTGAACAAATTTTGACTAAAAAACAATTAAATATTGCCGATAAGGATTTTAAAAAAAGGCTAAATAGATACCCTATCGCCTACATTACTGGCAATAAGGAATTTTATGGACGGAATTTTATAGTTACGCCCGACACTCTAATTCCTCGCCCAGAATCAGAAGATATAATAACTATTCTAAAACGAATTATAAATGACCCCGATACCACCCTCAATTTGATTGATGTTGGGACTGGCAGTGGTTGCTTGGGCATAACAGCAAAATTAGAATTTGATAATCTTAAAGTCACATTGACAGATATCAGCAATAAGGCACTGGCTGTTGCCCACAATAATGCCAGTAAGCTTGGGGCTAGCGTAAAAATAGCTAAAAGCAATCTATTGGAAAAATATTTTGAGATTCCCGATATTATCGTTGCTAACTTACCGTATGTCGACAAATCATGGGACCGCTCACCAGAGACCGATTATGAGCCCGCTCTGGCATTATTCGCCAGTGATAATGGTCTTTCAATTATCAATAGACTTATCTTACAGTCAATAAAAATACTACCCATGAATGGATACCTAGTCCTTGAGGCAGACCCAGCCCAACACGAACCAATTATAAATTTCTCCAAACTTAACAATCTAAAATTAGTTGACAATCTTGGCTATGCATTGGCCTTTCAGTCTATGCAGACTAAATAGAGCCGATTGGGGCAGAATTAAGACCGATAACTAGTACGCCGACAATACCTAGTGTAAATATCAGTGGAAGCACTATATCACTAAGCCGAATTTTCTGAAAATGATAATACGAATTATAAGATTTATAAGCCAAGAAGCCTAGACATATCACTATTATCGACACTTGAGGTATTAGCAAAGCCGGGACAATCGGCACGCGGTACGCAATAACCCAATGATAAGCCAGCCAGCCAATTTCCGCTAAGGCGAAGCCCCAAGCTAGACTCAATAATAATATATGGTCCTCGTCGTCATAGCTACCCAATACGTGCCTAGCCGTTGCATACCCAACAAGCCATACCAAAACAACAACTGGCGTAATAATCCAGCCATAAGCAACTGAAAAAATTGCCGAAATACCGACAAAAAGGGCCACCCCTGCCTGCGCAACTACATATACCCTTTTAGATTGTGGCTTCAAAAATATTAACCAGAATATGTCTATCACAACAAATATAATCTGTAAAATCATAATCTGCAGACTACTGGCTACCATAAAATTAGTAATATATAAAAATACGACATAGCTAACGCTCACAATCATACTAACTAGATTTGCTTGTATGTTGGCAAGCCAAAATTGAGGGCGAACCGCAAATATTCGCCACATACTGACCAAGACCAAAATTAGCGATGGCCATATTGAACCGGTAACCCTAACAAGTACCATTAGCGCAACGGCCAATCCAACATTGAGGCTTACATAAATAACTTCACTAAGGAAGGAACGACGCTTTATGATTTTGAGAAATTCCATATCTGTTAGTATACCACGTTTAACAAATGAACTAGTTGGTAGGCACTCCAATAATAACCACGAAACGAACGTTACCATTTACCGTTACAGGTGGTGTCGTATTCTTTATTGTCACCCCGAATAAATTGGCAAGTTCACTTGCCGTAGCCTCATTATCAGACCCAATTTGGTATACCTCGTTTTGCAAGTAGGAGTTATCTGGTGCATTATCAACGAGCGAAACCGTAAAGCCCAAGTTAGTCAGCTTATCAGCCTCAACCTGACCTAACCCTTCCTGCCCAGTTCCGTTAAGCACGACAACCGGCGCTGCTTCATTAGATATTGGATTACTTGAGAATATCTCATATATTAATGCTTGAATATCGCTGTAATCATAGGTACCAGCCCTTGGCACTACGACACTTGAGCCATTAACCATGCCGGTTGTAACAACAGAATTTTCTCCAATTAAGCTAATCGTCGTAATGTCATTAATGCCTATTTCGCTTGCAATTTGCATAATTGTGCTAATCTCATCGGTTTGAATATTTGTTCGCAAATTATCGCCTAATGTCTTTATTAGTCCGGTTACCGCCCCCAGATTTGTCAAAGTCCCGGTGCTCAAGGCCTTATCGCGCATCGCCACCAATATTTTTTGCTGGTTGACTTCGCGGTCAAAATTTGAATTCCCAAGACCATATGTCGGCACTGCATCTCCCCTGGCCATCGACAAATAAAGGGCGTGCAAGCCATCCAAGTGATGAACACCATTGTCGTATTTGACGTAATAACAAGTGTAATTGCAGCGCCAATCGGCGTTGCGGTCCAAAACACCACTAGCCCCATTACTGCCTTGGATATCGACATCAATTCCACCCAGAGCATCCACGGCCTCTTTGATTACCGTCTGATTTACGTGAACGCCGTATTGAATTTCAATTCCAAAAATATCACCGATTAGTTTTTGGGTTTTGGCGAGCCTATCTTGCTCGTCAGCTGGCGTTGTGCCACTATTAGAACAACTGAAAAAGCCATTAATCTTGCCAGAATAACCAGCAAAACAAGCCATTCCATAATCCACATACAAATCACGTGGCACGCTAAACATATAGGCATTCTTCGCAGTCTGATCAATACTAACAACCAGCATTGAATCTGTTAAATAGGCCCCTTCGTGACCTGGGTCATCTTCTGACGTGCCCAAAATGAGTACCGTGCTACGACCATTACTATCTTGTTTTAATGGAACATTTTTAAATATATTTAATATACTGCCCTGAAAAATACTTTGACCAGCAGAAACAAATTTGTAAGCCATATAACCACCGCCCGACAACACAGCTAATATAATTACCACCATAAGCCATTTAACGATTCGACTGAATATACTTCGAGGGCGCTTAATTGACTGCTTTTCAAGCTGCCGACGCTGTCTACGACTTAGTTTTTTTGCTGGCTTATCGGGGATATTAAGACTGCGCAAAGAACCGTCGACATCAAAACTAGCCAATTCATTTCCTACAATTGGCTGCCCCAGGTCACGAGATTCAGTTGTGCCCGAAGAGCTAAGTTGCCTATCTTCGGCAGGCCCAAAAAATACCTTTCGGATATTCTCATCGTGTAATTCACCCAGTTGTTCACTAGGCCGTCGAGGTATAAACCCGTCAATCATGGTATTCTTTTTCTTCATAAATACTCCTATTACTATACCGAACTTGCCACAATATTAAAACCCTTTATGCTTATTTTATTTACCGATAGCTTCATAAAATGATATAGTAAGACGAAGTATGGAGCTAGGATAATTTAGACGTCACCCATTTATCAAAGATGCTATCAGTATAGTAATATTTATTGGTTGTGTTCTAATCGGGACTCTATTTATCAACACATTTATTTTCCGAAGCTTCAGCGTTGTTGGACCGAGCATGGAAAAAACCCTTTATACGGGCGACCGCCTAATAGTTAACCGTTTACCCGTAACTTGGGCACAATTACAAAATAAAACCTACCAACCCGAGCGTGGCCAAATTATTGTCTTTAAAAACCCCTTATTTTCTAATGGCATAGGCGATGAATATATAGTCAAACGCGTTATTGCCTTTCCGGGCGAACGTGTCGTCCTAAAAGATGGGGTCTATACAATCTACAACAACACTAACCCAAACGGTTTTAACCCTGATGACAGCAATAACGGCGAGACTGGTAGCCCAACTAGTGGCGAATACGACAAAATGGTACCAAATGGCGAATTATTTGTTTCAGGCGACCACCGCGAAGGATCGTATTCTCGCGACTCTAGAAATGGGCTAGGCACAATACCATTTTATGACGTAATTGGACCAGTAAGTTTGCGCATATTCCCATTTAACAAGATTCGTTCCTTCTAATTAACCCAACAGCTCCTGAAGGCG
>CAIMUU010000102.1 GCA_903844835.1 uncultured bacterium
TCTTGCGAACACTAGAACCTCAATCTAGCCTGGCTACCAGGTTACAGCACGCGCGCATTACGAATATTATAGCATTTCATTTTATAAAAAACCTCATTGTTTATCGGATTGTTCAAATATACCTTCTGCCCAGCCTTGTATTTTATAGAATAACTTTGTATTTAATACATATACGTCTAGTACTCCATTGGGTAGGGTATTTTTCTTGTTTTGGCTGCTCTTATTGGGTTTTCTGTAAGTTTTAAAAAATTGGTTCAACGGTATACCAGATATACTAGACCAGTAATTCTCTGCCGAATTGCTATCTAAACTTTGGTGGATATGTATATGACCTCTAAATTTTTCTGCAGGTACTTTGCAAACTATCTCAAAAAATTTCATTATTATTTTTATCATCTTTGGGTCTCCGTTTGAAAATCTTACCATTCTTTGCGTTTTTCCACCTTCGGCCCAGTAGAGCATTACGCCAATAAGCCAAAGGTTATAATTATCTATGTTGATTATTTCTGATTTTGCCGTAGATATGATACTCTGTCTTTTCTCAAATTCGTTTTTTAGTCTAGACCTGCGTCTATTCTCAATTGCACTAGTTGTGAAGGGAAGAGATTTAAGATTTTCAGTTTGTTCATTTGTGAGTTTTACGTTCCTGACCCATAAACTGACACTACTTTTAGCGACGCCGATTTCAGAAGCAATCTTATTAATTGCATATCCTCTATGTCTTAATTCTATCGCTATGTTTTTTTCAATTAGTTTCATAAAGATACTACTTAACTATATACTCTATAAGTATACTCTCTACGGTTCTAGTAAACAATATACACTTGACACCGCATAGATATACGGGCTATTATACTTGAGTTATGGGCGCTTAGCTCAGTTGGCTAGAGCGCCTGCTTTACACGCAGGAGGTCGGGGGTTCGAGCCCCTCAGCGCCCACCAAATTAAATAACCTATCCTCTTCGGGATAGGCTATTTAATTTGCTGTTCCCTGAGTGTCTCGAAGCCCCGACCATAATAAGCTTGAATATTATCGCTATATATGCTATAGTTCTCTAAAGCAACCCGCAGTAGCGGGTTATATTAAACAAAGACATATGAAGGCTGAAAGTCCTGAGCCTGTCGAAGGAGTATATTTTTATGAAAGACCCTAAATTTATCCGAAATGTTGCAATTATCGCCCATGTTGACCATGGCAAGACTACTCTTGTCGATGGTTTATTAAAGCAGAGCAATACCTTTCGCTCTAATCAGGCCGAAATGGAACAGACTTTGATTATGGATAGTGGCGAGCAAGAGCACGAACGTGGTATCACAATTACCGCCAAGCAAACGTCAGTTTACCACGGTGATTACAAGATTAATATTATTGATACGCCAGGACATGCTGACTTTAGTGGTGAAGTTGAAAGGACTCTTAATATGGCCGATGGCGTGCTATTAATCGTTGATGCCCAAGAAGGTCCAATGCCACAAACTAAATTTGTGTTGTCAAAGGCTCTCGAACTTGGACTAACGCCAGTTGTTGTTATTAATAAAATTGACAAGCCATCACGTCGAATTGATGAGGTTGTTGATGAGATTTCGGATTTATTCTTGGAGCTAGCTGTTGATGATAGCCAGCTTTATTACCCAGTTTATTACGCGATTGGTCGCGAAGGTAAGGCCTGGAAAGAATTGCCAGAAAACACCAGTGTTCACACTGATTTAACGCCAATTTTTGATGCAATTGTTAATGACATCCCAGCGCCAACGGTTGATTCTGACGGCCCATTACAGATGCTAGTCGCCGCTTTGCAATACGATTCATTTTTGGGCAAATATGCAATTGGCCGAGTAACTCGTGGCGTCGTCAAAAAAGGCATGCCAGTCATGCTAATTAAACGTGATAGCCAACAAATTAGCTCACGCATTGATAGAGTTTTTGGTTATCGTGGATTAATTAGGGAAGAAATTGACGGCGCAATTGCCGGTGATATTGTGGCGCTAACTGGTATTGCCGAGGCCCACATTGGTGAGACTATTGCCGATAGAGAAACTCCCGAGGCTTTACCGGTAATCGACATCGAAGCGCCAACAATTAGCATTTATCTTGGACCAAATACCAGCCCATTTAAGGGACAGGATGGTCAATATAATACCTCTCGTCAAATCGGCGATCGCCTTCGACGCGAACTTGAAACTAACGTTAGTTTACGTGTTGAAGATGATGGAATTGGTTTTAAGGTTTCCGGCCGTGGTGAACTTCACCTATCTGTTCTAATCGAGACTATGCGCAGGGAGGGCTATGAATTTGAAGTTGGCCGACCTCAGGTTGTGACAATTATGGAAGACGGCACTGAAAAAGAGCCAATTGAGGAATTATTGGTTGAAGTTTCGTCTGATTTTTTGGGTGTTGTCAGCCAAGAATTAGGTACTCGCCGAGCAAACTTGATTAAACAAGAAACAACCAGTAGTGGCACAGCCCGAGTAACATACATATTGCCAACTCGTGCCCTGATTGGACTTCGTAACTTATTACTAACAGCCACAAAAGGTACTGTTGTTATGAACACGTTGCCTCATGGCTATTTGCCACTAGGTCAAAAGTTACAAAAAATTCGTAACGGTGCTCTAATCGCAACTGACCCAGGCGTAACTACGCCATATGCCCTAGAAATGGGTGAATCACGTGGTGATTTGTTTATCGGGCCAGGCGTACCTGTTTATGCTGGTATGATTGTTGGCTTGTATCAAAGACGCGAAGACCTTGAAATGAACGTTTGTAAAGCCAAGCATCTAACAAACATGCGTAGTTCTTCGAGCGATGGCTCGGTTCAGCTTACGCCATTTACCGACCTCAGTCTTGAACAATGTATCGACTTTATCGAGGATGACGAATTACTCGAAGTGACGCCAAAAAATCTGCGTCTTCGCAAGCGTCTACTTGACCCGAATCAACGAAAACGGGCTTCTAAAAATTAATTATTTAAATTATATTAAAGTATCGTAATACTTTAAGTAATTTGCAACCATTATTGTGTCAGTAAATTTTTCCTGGACCGTTTTTCGGCAATCCTCACGATGAATATTTTTTATTTGGCTTAGTTTGTCCGTATAGTCTTGGGTAGTGGCGTTTATTGGCAAAATAAAACCTGTAATGCCATCCTGGATAATCTCTGACATTGAGCCCATGTCGGTCGCAACAACTGGAGTGCCGGTAGCCATCGCTTCAACAACAACTAGCCCAAAAGGTTCATGCCATTTGATTGGGAAAAGTAGCGCCTCGCTCTGTCCTAGGAGTTCGTTCTTTGAAGATTCATTAATTTCGCCTAAGAATACTATGCTAGTATTGTCAATTTGCGGTTTTATTTTATTCTCAAAAAAGGCCAACTGGGTTTTATCAATAGCCGCACCAATCAAAAGCTTTTTACCAGAGTTTTTAGTGATAGCAATTGCTTCTGCAATGCCTTTTTCAGGGGTGATTCTGCCCAAAAAGGCTAGTTGATTTGGTGTTGGCGAATTATTGAAGGAAAGATTATCTAGGTTAATGCCGTTATAGATTACAGTTTTATTAGTCAAGAAGTTTAATGGCTTGGCTTGATTATGGCTGATAAATACAAAATTAATTTTGTGTAATTCTTGGTGTGATTTGTAATAGGCGATATTTTCATCAATATGTGTTTGATTGTGAAATGTCACAACAATTGGTTTATGAATCTGCCTAAAGTAATTGTCGTCGTTATATTTTGCAACAATTGGTTCGATATGTGTATGGATAATATCAAATTGGTCCTGGTCAATGATTATTCTTTTAAATAATTCTTCCTCAGCAAGTCTAATCTGACCTGGCAAGCCAGAAATGTCTGTAATGGTTGAAAGAGATATAGTGAGGTTATCATGTACGAGGTCGGTACCAAATGGCGCATAAAGAGTCACTTTGTGCCCAGCTTCTGCAGCGCCAATTGCCAGGCTTGCAATAATTCTTTCAATACCACCGTATAAATTCTTTTGGCTAACTTTTCGAATTACTGGTGCAATAATAGCAATCTTCATTTGATTAAGTCTTCATATACTTCAATATGTTTTTTTGCCATAACAGAAGCGTCAAAACGCTCTTCAGCCTGTCTGCGGCACTCTTGTCTTGAGATGCTATCTATTTTATTTATCGCTATCACCGCTTGGTCAATATCATCAACCAAAAATCCAGTTTTCCCGTCATCGATTATTTCTGGCATTGACCCATTGCGAAAAGCGATTACTGGTGTCCCAGAGGCCAGTGACTCAACAACTGTTAAACCAAAAGCTTCGCTCCAGCGAATAGGGAAGATGTAGGCTTTGGCATTTTTCATCAATTCATTTTTTTGTGTTACACCCACTTCTCCCAGATAAGATATTTGTTCTCCGTCAATGTATGGCTTTAGGCTAGCAAAAAATGATTCGTCTCTAATATCTCCAGCCATTATTAGTTTCTTGCCAGATTTTTTAGCTATTTGAATAGCAATGTCAGCACCCTTGGCTTCAGACATGGTGGCTAAAAATAGCAAATAATCACCACCAGTTTGGTTAAAGTCGAAACTTTTCGTATCAATCCCGTGGTAAATTGTTGCAACATAATTGAGGTAAGGCGCAAGTTCGCGTTGTGAGTTGCTAATAGAGATAAAATTACAATCTTTTGAAAGTATTGCTAATGGTTCAAAGTCGGGTGCAATACTGCTGTGGTTGGTAGTAACCATTGGTACGGGGGATAGGTTCCCCAGAGCTGCCATGTTAAGTCCCATATGGTTGTGAATAATATCGTATTTTCCGTTTCTAGCGGCATCGAATGCCAACTTCACTTCCATAAAATCTTGGAATTGGATTGCGTCAAATTTAAAACCACCGAGCGTATCAAACAGGGGCTTGTCAATCACCTCAATTAGATGCGCCTTAGTCTTTGAGCCACCACAGGCATAAAGCGTGACGTCGTGTCCCAAATCAACTAGGCCATCAGCCAGTAAGCTTGCTACTAATTCTGTCCCGCCGTATTTTTGTGGCGGTACGGTTTTCCATAGTGGTGCAAGTATAGCAATTCTCATTTTTTAGTGACCAATCTATTAGATTCAATAAATGCCTTGCGAAGGTAAAATATGCCGGACGATTCTATAGCTATTAGCACAAATATCACTGACATATCTAGTACGGCTCCGCCGCCGTTGATTAGTTTTAGCCCTAACCCAATTAACAGTATAGCAATAATCGTGAATTCTTTTGAATATTGGCTAAAGGGGATATTATTGAGTGATTTAACTTTATCGGTGACAATAAAGCCTAGTTTGCGTCCAAGTATGCACGTGATCCAGCTTGTAGCCATAACATACAGAAGTCCATAATGTGACAAAAATGCTTTTAGCCGATTGATAAGTGTCGTCGCCCCTCTTAGGCCAATAGTAAAATATAGCAAATTTCCAGCAACACTTAGTGTCAAGAGTGTAAGCATTAAATTTTCTAGGTAGATTATATTATTTGAATAGCCAGTTAGTTTGATAATGTTCAAAGCAAGGTAAGCAATTGCAATTATGTATTCAAAATGGAACCAAGTTGCTAGTTGGGCGAAGAAGGCTAGTTTTTGCCTAAATAGTAATTTGCTGTTTATTAAAACGCGGATAAAGTCTTTGCGGATTATTTGCATATTGCCGAAGGCCCAGCGCTGTCTTTGCTTGATCATCGAAGCATAGTCATAAGGCATCAGACCAACACCTAGGCGCTCATCAACATATACTCCCCTATAGCCGATACTGTTTATATAAGTTCCAGCTTCGACGTCTTCTGTGATGCACCATTCGTTCCATTTTAGACCCTTATCGAGTAGAGAAGTTCTAATTAGGCCCATTGTTCCAGTGAAGGTTACTAAACTAAGTTGTTGAGCTTGGTGCATCACTAGCTCAAAAAAACTTCTATATTCGTAATATAGTCCAATATTAAACCTATTTAAGTTGTAGTAATCTTGAGGCGCTTGAACAATTCCAATTATTGGGTCACTAAAATACCCAACAGTCTTATTCAAAAAATCTGGTTTGACGATATAGTCGCAGTCAACTATGGCGGCTATTTCGGCAGCTTTGTCCATTAATTTTACATTCAAGTAGTTTAGGGCGCCAGCTTTGAATCCATCAATTTTATCCAAATGGACAAATTTGAAATTTTTGCCTCTATTTTTTACATATTTTTCAATTTCCTGCCAGTTTTGCCTGTCGGTATTGTTTGAATTAATAACTAGTACCTCATAACGCTCGTAGTCCAGTCTGGAAAGAGCCTCTACTGTCTTGATGACAATCTCGGCAGGTTCGTTTTTGCAGGCGACGTGTATTGAAACAAGTGGCTTAAAATTGTGATTATTTTTTACGCATTTATCCGAGGAAGGCTTGGCTATCGACGATAGCTTGATAATTAAATGACTAATCGTAAAAAAGGCAATAATATAACCAATTATTAGGGCTGTTTTGCCAGTCCCAATTATTATTCCAAGAATAAGTAGCGCACAAATTAGAATAACCAACAGTCGCATTGGACCTTGTTGTTGGTTTATTGTGCTAGTCTTGCCGACTAAGGAAAGAAGTTTTTTTGAAACAGATTTAATCATAAAATATAAGTATATATGGACGCTTTCGCGACTTGTGTTTAGTTAATTCTACTAAAATATTACGAAATTTTCAAGATTAGACGCTAAAATATTTTCTTTCCAGCCAGTTCATCTGGCAAATAATCTTTTTCGTGCTTAAAGCCTGACTCCCATTTATAACCTTCGCCATAGCCTATATCCTTCATCAGTTTGGTTGGAGCATTGCGAAGCTGTAGCGGCACTGGTGCGTCGGGATATTGCTTGGCAAGTTCCATGGCTCGATTCATAGCTTCGGTCGTTTGACGAGATTTTTCGCTTTTGGCTAGAGCAGCGGCAACATGGAATAGCATATAGCTAGATTCGGGCATGCCGACACGTTCGACGGCCTGGAAGGCGTTTAGAGCCAGCCCAAGGGCACCATTGCCGGCAAGGCCAATATCTTCACTGGCAAAAATTACCATGCGTCTGGCGATGAATTTAGGGTCTTCGCCAGCATCAATCATTCTCGCCAAATAATATAAGCTAGCATCAACATTACTGCCACGCATACTTTTTATGAATGCACTGATGACGTTGTAGTGCATGTCGCCTTTTTTGTCGTAACCGGGTAGGCGTTTTTGGGCGGCAACTTTGACAATTTCTGGCGTAACTTTGTCGCTCATTGTTAGGGCTAATTCCAGGGTACCGAGGGCGATTCTGGCATCTCCCCCAGACAATTCGGCAATGTAATCAACTGCGCTTGGGATAATTTTTTTGCTAGCTTTTTCGGACTTAATGGCAGATTTTAAGACTTTAGTAATCTCAACTTTATTCAGTGGCTGTAATATCAGGACGCGAGTTCGTGAAAGTAGGGGATTTATTATCTCGAAACTAGGATTTTCGGTGGTGGCGCCGATTAGGGTTATTAATCCAGATTCAACATGAGGTAAAAAAGCGTCTTGTTGGGCTTTATTGAATCTGTGAATTTCGTCGACGAATAGGATTGTCCTGATTTGAAGATTCCAATTTTGTCTGGCGTGTTCAATGATTTTTGTGACGTCTTTTTTACCGCTGGTGACAGCTGAAATTTCAATAAACTCTGCATTGACCTCATTCGCAATTATCCGTGCCAAAGTTGTTTTGCCACTACCGGGTGGTCCCCATAATATCAAACTGACAGGTTCTTTGTTTTTAACAATTTGGCGCAAGATTTCTTTGTCGCCCAGTAAATGAGTTTGACCAATAACACTATCAAGTGTGGTTGGGCGCATCCTCTCTGCCAGCGGAACTCGTTGCATATACCTATTATACCTTGAAATGAAATAGTTTTTCACCTACAATAGTTGAGTGTGGCTCTTTAGCTCAGTGGTAGAGCAGAGGCCTGAAGAGCCTTGTGTCCCCAGTCCGAACCTGGGAGGAGCCACCAAAGAAATAGTCCCAACCCCTAAAGGGCTGGGACTTTTTCTTTGATTGGACTTCCGTCCAATGTTCGGGATGGGGGTTTTGCGAAGCAAAACGAACCCCAGTTCGGCGAAGTGAATGAAGCGAAAAGGTGTTTACATTTTTTCGCAAATGAACGGAGGGGGCCAAAGGCCGATAGCTGGGAGGAGTTATTCGACTCGCGTCGCTCGCTCATAATCCTTGACCACATTCTATTGTTTTTTTGCTAATTTACCCTTATAATTTTCATAGGTATGCGGGTGTAGCTCAGTGTTAGAGCGCTTCCTTGCCAAGGAAGAGGTCGAGAGTTAGAGCCTCTTCACCCGCACCATAAGAATAGCCCCACCTTGTGTGGGGTTATTCTTATGGTGTGAATCGAGTTTCTGACTATCGACCTCTGAGGTTGAGAGCGAAAACTGCAAGTCTGCAGTTTGAGAGTCGGAAACTTGGACCATATCATCCGATATGGCTAAGTTGAGACGGGGTCGCGGAAATTTGCATAGCAAATTATCTGTGACAGAGCCTCTTCACCCGCACCAAATAAAAATCTGACCGCTTGGTCAGGTTTTAATACCGGTAAATTGAAAACTATTACCATTACTGGTATATTTATAAGTAAGTATATATTTCTTTAAAGGGGGAATTATGGATAACGAGCGTAAAAGATCCAATAAAAAACCGGTTTTTAA
>CAIMUU010000103.1 GCA_903844835.1 uncultured bacterium
GCGGAAGCTCAGCTGGCATTGCCAATTAGCCTACTGCTGATGGCAGTGATTCTTGGTTTGGCAATTGTAAAGTATCAATTATTTGATATCAAATCCGCAGTTATAAGAACGGCCGCGTATGTACTTTCATTAATTAGCTTGGCGTCCATCTATTTCGGGCTAGCATATTTAACTTCAATGATCATGCTCAATGGCCAATCTAACCAGTCGGCTAGCGTTAACCCTGTGAACATTATTTTGGCATTATTGCTTGCATTTATCTTCCAGCCAATTAAAAAGTTTTTTGATAAAGTCACTAACAAGATATTTTACAAAGATGCATATAATACCGATGATTTTTTTGCGAAGCTTAACAAAATTCTTGGTTATTCTACGGATTTACGTGGGTTACTAGAGCGAACAGCAACCGAAATTGGACAAACATTAAAAGGCGAGCAGGCTTTCTTCTTTATTAACACTATGGACGGTCATTTTATAACGGCTGGTACTTCAAAACATAAACAGTTGCCCAAACTGGATGCGGATCAGTTTAGTACCGTCACAAAAACCAACAATGGCGTTATTATTGCCTCGTTATTAGAAGATGCAGACCCAATTAGGCGCTTGATGATAAGCCACCGAATTGAACTGGTGTTACGACTGATTCAGGATGGGTTGACTATTGGTTATTTATGTCTGGGTGATCACCGAACATCAAGCTACACTAATCGCGACATTAAAGTTCTAAATACAATATCAAACGAATTAGTAATTGCTATTCAAAATGCCCTAGCGGTCCAAGAGATACGCGAATTTAACGTAACTTTGCAACAGCGAATTGCCAATGCTACCGAAGAACTTCGTTCGAGTAACCGAATGTTGCGCCAGTTGGATAAGGCCAAGGATGAATTCGTTAGTATGGCGAGTCATCAGCTTAGGACGCCACTTACTAGTGTCAAGGGCTATATTAGTATGGTTATCGACGGCGATGCTGGTAAAGTGTCTGAGCCACAAAAAACACTGCTTAACGAGGCCTTTAATAGTAGCGAAAGAATGGTCAACTTAATCAATGACTTCTTGAATGTGTCGCGTATCCAAACGGGTAAGTTTATCCTTGAAAAGGCTTCAATCGATTTGTCGCAATTGGTTAGCCAGGAAATTGATAGTTTACAATCTAGTGCGGCATCTCGAAATATAAAGTTCATCTATGAACAACCAAAAGGTTTCCCGCTTGTTAATGTTGATGAAAGCAAGATTCGTCAAGTTGTGATGAATTTTCTCGATAATTCAATATATTACTCACCGGATGGTACGGAGGTGGAGGTTAAATTGTCATCTGATGATAAGAGCGCCAGTTTAGCCATAAAAGATAGCGGAATTGGCGTTCCAATAAATGAGCGAGGCCAATTATTTACTAAGTTTTATCGGGCTAGTAATGCTCGTAAGAAGCGACCGGATGGCACAGGAGTTGGGCTATATTTGGCAAAGAAAATTATTACCGCTCACGATGGCAAGATAATATTCGAATCAGTATTGGGCAAGGGAAGTACATTTGGCTTTAGGCTACCGCTCAATTAGTCTTAGGCACCAGAGGCGACGCGGACAATTCCCATAACAATAAAGATTATGAAAACAACGATAGCGGCGACTATTAGAATTGGTTTTGCAAATTTATTATTATCAAACCACCACTGTGATATTTTATTGCGGTTTACGGCTTCGATTCGAGTAATAATCGGCCTTACAATAGCAGCATCGGCGCCGGTGTAGGCTTTGTTGCGTTTCTTTTTATTCTTTCCCATATATTTAAATTATAACAAAAACTACCCCCGCGATAAAGCGGGGGTAGTTTGTTTTATCTGAATCGCTTCAGAAAGAGCGGTCAGACTCTAATTATCGGTTCAATAATGCGCGTCGGCTAGCAATGTAGTAACCTACAGCTGAAGTCGAGGCACCAAGACCCAATATTGTTGCGAATGTCTCACCGACACCGGTGTGAGGTAATTCGGGTGGTGTTACGTTGAACACCGCCTTACATCCGTTGCTAGTGGCAGTATGTTCTACACTACCAGCGGTAACATTAATAGTAGCCTGAACGTTATACTTGCCTTCGGTGCTGATTGCAAAATCAAGAGTTTTTAGGCTACTAAATTTAGTATCAATCTGTTTTCCGTTTTCATCTGTGACGACGTATGTAACTTTGTTAAAAGTTGCATTTTGAGTCGTATAGTCAGTTGTAAATCGGAATGAACCTAATGATAATTTTTCAACACTTAATTTGTCACAAGTATATTTTACTTCTGGGCTGTCGCAAGTTTTATTAACTGTAACATCGGCATCATCTTCTTTTATGCCATTGGCGGTTTGGGCCTTGGCAATATTATGAAGCGTGTTTGCGCCACAGTTTGGTAATTCTGAGTTTGCGACAACGGTTGTGCTGAATTTGACATAAGCGGCAGCACCTGCTGCGTAGTTACCGATGTTAATACCATTTTTGGTAATATTATCGCTAACCTTTAATCCGCTAGGGTTGGTAGAGTTGGCAACATAAGTTGTGCCAGCAGTATAAACAACACCTTGTGGAAGAACATCACTTATAATCACATCGTTTTGCGTGACCGTACCAGTATTTCGGTAAGTTATAAGGTAATCAACGCTGTCGCCAGGGTTGACTGCTTCAGTCTCTTTACCATTTTTGTACGCTTGTTTGCTGATTGTAAAGTTTGGTTGGTCAGCCTTCACGCGGAAGGTAACATAGCCAGCAAACTCATTACAGCCAGGTACTTCGCCATTTAAGGCGCTGTAGCCGATAGTTGCGCCAGTTGTGACAATACTATCTGCCATTGTTAGGCCATTGACTGCACCCTTGCTGTGGATAGTGGCAGAGCCAGGCACATAACTAAGGGCGATATCGCCACCAGTTGTGTTGCCAAAGCTAATGTCATCCCAGACTTCAGATGGAGTCGAATTATTTGCGCCAACATAGCCAACGGCTTTGGTTGCAGTACTGCCATTAGTGACAATAGCTGGAATTTGAGCTTTGACGTATGAACCAGTCGCCTTTAAATTAAGGTTGCTGGCGGCATTGTTGTGGAAGTAGACGAAAACAACGTATTCGTGACCAGGTGTAAGACTGATTGAGTCGACGTAGGTTTCGTTACCTGAACTTGCATCGCGAACTTGAACGAAGTTTCGTTCGTCACCCTGTGAGGGGTTATTGGTGATTGAGTTAAATGTCACATAAGTGGCAGGGTTCTCAATCGTGTAGGTTGGGCGACTTGGTCCCCAAGCTAACAGTGCAGTAGGGACGATAATTGCGGCTGCAATCATCGCGAGTATTGCGCTTAATTTTTTCATATAATTCTCCTTCTTGATTCATCTCGCAGATGGAATCAAATTAATAAAGATTGTGTTTCTAAAATATTAAATATTATCCGCCTAAATTTCTGATAGAAATTTTTGCGGACACGTTTTGGTGCCGTATTATTAAATATCAATAAATCAGATCATTACAATGTGCATGTCGAGAAAACTTAATTCCTCAAAGACGATAGGTGTATAGAGATTTTAAAGGAGGAGGGTGCGCAGTTTTGAGGCTGCGCACCCATCACTCACTTGAACGGGTTTCCGGGGTCACCGGTATTTGGCCCGCTCGTCGGATTGACGCCTGGCTCGGGAGCCGGCGTCGGGGTTGGGCTTACACCCGGCACCTGAGTCGGTAACGGTGTTGCGCCAGGCGCAACAATCGCTCCTCCTGTAGGTGCTACCGTAATGACGACTGGTGGAGTTGCCTCCGCAGTCACCGAAACGGTTGGAACTGGCGGTTTAGTGCCGGTTCCCGAATCGGTTTCGGTCCCGTCACCCGGCTGTTTATAATCAGCCGGGTCGTCTGACTTTGGTGTAACAATATTGCCACACCTTGCCAGAATCCAGATCGTCTTCCCACCGATTTCAATTTGGATTGCTCTAAGGTCACCAGTGATGGTGTCTTCATCCGAAGGAACAACGTTGCCGTTGACAACTCCAGAATTAGTACCATTGCTTGGTGCCTTTGCGGGCGTGATTTTAGCTTGTGACAGCAGCAATTGCATTTCTGCAACTAACTGCACAGCTAGATCGGTTGCCCATCCGTCGGCGTCTACCAGTGTGGCCTTATCGACCGTTCTGTTAAGAAAATACCGAACTGCTCCAACCAAAAGGTTAGGATCAGTCTTTACTCTCTCTAGCCAAGCATAGGCCGCCGAAGCCGCCTCTGCATTGGTCTTGGCGTCGCGGATTGCTGTTGCCCCTTCGGACAGCCAGCGGTTTTCCAAATAGTCTCCTTCTACCATCTTCCAGGTCGAATGACTCGGAGGAGTGGCGGTTGGAGCGGTAGTTACGGTCGGGACAGGTGGTGCGCCTGTGTCTTGCGTTTTCTGCATGATCATGGCGATTGCCGCCAAGATCAGTGCAAAAGACACTATGATACACAAGAAAACCAGTAGCCAGTCTACGACTCTTCTTTTTGTCGTGGTTTCTTCCGCTGCTTCCGCATCGGGTTCTTCCATGACTTCTTCCACGGTTTCGACCGAAGCCTCGTCCGGGATGGTTTCTTCTTCGATAGTTTCCTCGGTTTCAGACGCCTCGTCGGCGACTTCTTCTTCGGAAAGTGCTTCGACATCTTCTTCGGTTTCAGCCTCAACGGCTTCTTCCTCGGAACGTGCTTTCTCGATTGCTCTGTTTAGCCTTGCGGCTCGCAGAGAAATGAGTCTCTTCCTGAACCACCATTCGATTCTCTTTAACATAACAGATTCCTCCTTTTTCCCCCCGTAGGGCGTCTCGATACGACAAATTGTCGAATCAATACTGCCCACGAGGTATTCGGGAGCAGCCGTTAAATTAGAAGATAAACTTCTAAGCTAACGTGCCACTCTCGAGAAGGAAACTGCACGATTTCTATACAACAGTACAAATCTTTAATAGACATGCACTGTAATGATCTGACTTATTAATGATCCTCCGCCAACCCGGGTCCTCACACCTGGGGCAACTGATGTCACAAATGTATCACAAAACAGCCAAAATGTCAATGCTTAACAACATATAACATGCATAAGCGCAATTGTTAATAATTTTCAATTTTGTCGATTGCTATTGGCTAAAATTGCATATTATAAAATAAAATACCATTTTAGAAGGTCCGTCCTTCTAAAATTGGCTTCGCCTCTATTCAAAAATGTCTTTTTTTGCTACAATCATCTGGCAATTGCGGTTGCTTGGTCTCATCGTCTAAAGTGAGAACTGCCTGTGGCAGTTCGCAAGGCCGGAGCCTGGACCATATCATACGACCACGCGATGCCGCATGGCGTCGTATGGCCAAGCGAGGCGGGGTCGCGAAAAATTCAGAATGAATTTTATCGTGACGAGGACACCATGGCTGTCCGCAAAATACAGAGATACGTGTAGATTAAAAGTTAAATAAGCTAAAATGTTAGATATGGTCTCATCGTCTAACGGTTAGGACACCAGGTTTTCATCCTGGCAATCCGAGTTCGATTCTCGGCGAGATCACCAATTAAAATATCCATCCTTCGTGATGGATATTTTAATTGGTAACTTCGTTGAGAAACCAAACTCGGATGCACGTTGCAAGCAACGTGTGAATCCGAGTTCGGCGTAGTGCAGCGAAGATAAAATGTGTTTACATATTTTATCGAGCAAACGGAGGAGCGAAGTGAAACGGAGCGATTTCTCGGCGAGATCAAGATTGTTATGACATCTTGCGTTGGAACGGCGAGATCACCCCAAAAAGAAAAACCCTCCCGTTTAAGGGAGGGCGAGGCGCCGAGTAATAAAACTCAAGACGTCTCTTGTCACGAAATCCAAGCTCATATCGTGGCGATTGTAGGTATTTGGGTTCTGGACCAAAAACCGCTTTCTGATTTGTCGGGCCCGTTATGGTTTACCCATCGGGCCTGAATGTGAGGTTCGCCATTTTCGCAAAGAAATATCGGCACAAATGCCGTGGCGAATCTTGCGCCGTTAGCGCAAATCATGGGCAATACTTTGCCGTTCAGTAACGTGAAGCATTGTGGCGATAGGCACAACATGGTCATAACTTCCAGACCTGCCCAGCGAAGTTGTTTGGGCGCACGATAGGAGACGCCGCCTTCAGATTGTTTCAAATTAAATCTGACAACCTCCAACGATGGGCCTTGGGTATTTTGAGCTTTAAGCTCAATCTCTTCGGCGTATATGCAACTATAGACTTCGTGGCCGATTTCGGACATTCTGTCTTGTAGCCATGCATACTGCTTGTTCCAGTTTGAGGCTATATCACCTTTGCCCATTAGACTGACGCTGATTGGGGACAGATTGTCCGTTTCAGGCTCCAGTTTTTCAACAGTTCGTTTGAACCCGTCAATCTTTTGGTCAGACAAGCCCATCCCGTAATAGAAATTTGCATACTCTATCAGTTCTGGAAAGACTTGGGGATTAGTCCAAAGTAATTCTGCATCTTTTTTGCCCATATATATACACCTCTCCTGCCGCTCATCAGTCACGTTACGTGCTGTTATTTGAAGACGGCGGCCAACATTTAAAGGCTATTAAATGTATGTCGCCATCTTCAAAATTGCTTGGATTTTTAAAGTGCTAAACAATATTTAAGCACAAAAGGGATGATTTGTATAGAGTGGTGGTATGTTTGGGCATAGAAAAACAAAGAAATTTTAAATGTTGACTAGACGATGCGATAATAATAGAGTAAACTAAAAGTGATATACATAAGCGATTTATAACAGATGGCGCACGATAAAAAAATTATAGTTGGTAATTGGAAAATGAACCTCAATATGCATGAGGCGAGTTTATATTTACTGCAATTGTCCAAGCTCGTTAAGGTCCGACGTGATGTCGAAGTAATTTTGGCTCCAACTGTGATGACCTTGCAATCTTTGAGTTTGCAGGTTAATTTGCGACAATTTAAATTGGCGGCTCAAAACTTTTTTTGGCGAGATCACGGTTCATATACTGGTGAAGTTTCGGCCTCGCAGCTGCGTGGGGTTGTGCAGTATGCTTTAGTTGGTCACTCCGAAAGGCGACATATTTTTAATGAATCCGACAAGGACATGCGCAACAAAGTTGCGGCGGCAGTTCGCAATGGCATCAAGCCAATACTGTGTGTCGGTGAGACTGCATGGGAGCACGCTAACGGTGAAACGAAAGACGTCTTGCATGACCAGCTTATCGGCGGACTAGCAAATATTACTAGTGAAGAACTTGACCAGGTTATTGTGGCCTATGAGCCAGTTTGGGCGATTGGCACTGGCCAAAATGCCTTACCATCTGATGTGACTGCAGCCGTAAAGGTTATTCGTAAGCAAATTGAACACTTGTATGGTGCTAAATCAGCCGAGGCAATTCAGATTCTATATGGCGGAAGCGTAACACCAGATAGTGCGGCAGACTATTTGTCTCTTGCTGGTGTTGACGGATTGTTAGTTGGTGCCGCCAGTCTTGAGGCCCATATCTTTAGTTCAATAATAGAAAAAGCGCATAAAGGCTCATCTGAAGCAGAAGAGGATTAGGAGTAGACATGCAAGATTTAGATTTTGATGAACTTGATAGGGCTGTAAATTCAGCGATTTCTAGTAGACCAGCGCCACAGGTGCCAGTTAGGCCATCTGGCGGTTTGCCAACCATACCAGTAGTACCAACAGCTCCAGCCGCACCAAGGCCAAGTACTGGTCGGTTTATGGATGTGGTTCATCCGTCTTCAAATATGCGTTCAACACTTGTTATGCCGGAGCGAACCTCAAGCCAAGTAGCTACTGTCCCAAAGGACCAGTTACCAATGGTCCAACCTCCTGCCGCCGACGACGATTCTGATATTGATCAGATAAGTAATGATATTACCGACGCAATGAACCAGGCGGCCGATAAGCCACTTGAGTCGCCATTTATTTCAGGTACAAAAGTCGAAAAAAGGCCTCTAAACGCCATGTCCCTAGAGCAGACAAATACCGCTCCATTTCAGCCATCAACGCCAGCTCTTCATCTTAGCACCCCAAAGGCTGTGTCGTCAGATGGCACCGGCGTAATTGACACACCTTTACCAGCCGAACTTCAGAGCGATCTATTGTCTATTGAGTCAAATGAGATGATTCAGCCAGAAGAGCCCGCTGTGCCAGCTGTTATTGCTAAGCGACCAGCCGTTGTCCCGCCAGTTGTGGCTCCAGTTGCACAAAAGCCAGTTCAAGCCGTGGCCACGTCTATCCCTCAGCAATACAAAGAACAGCCAAGTACTGGTGAAAAATCTAATGGTGCGATTTATGACGTCAATTCTTATCACAAGGCTATGGTTAGTCCAGTCAAGAAAAAGTCAGGCTGGATGTGGATTCTTTGGATAGTAATACTGATGATTGTTAGCGTTGGGGCTGGTGTGGCCGTTTATTACTTTGTGTTACCTCGCCTTTAATCTTTGTTTATAGTCTATAATAGATGTGATGGACTTACTTGATGGGCTTAACATAGTGCAAGCTGAGGCGGTACAGATAACATCTGGACCGCTACTTATTCTTGCTGGCGCTGGAAGTGGCAAAACAAAAACGTTGACACATCGAATTGCGTATCTTATTGGGCATGAAAAAGTATTGCCAAACGAGATTCTAGCAGTAACTTTTACTAATAAGGCTGCCAAGGAGATGCGTAGTCGGCTTGGCGTATTACTGGGCCAAAACAGTGCTGGTCGCAACTTTATGCCTTGGATGGGGACTTTTCATGGTATTTGTGTCCGTCTGCTTCGGGTTGAAGGTGAGGCAATTGGGGTATCTCGTAACTTTGTGATTTATGATGAAGACGACAGACAGGGGCTAGTAAAACAGGCTATGAAACAGTTAGCGATTGGTGATAATGAGATAAAGGCCAAGTCGGTGAGTGGTCTAATCTCGACAGCCAAAAATCAAATGATTGGTCCAGATGATTACGAAGCAACAGCCGAATTTCCTTATCAGAAAAATGTTGCGAAAATATATAAAAGGTATGAATCATTACGCAAAACGGCAGGTGCGCTAGATTTTGATGATTTACTGTTGGATGTTGTTAGTTTGCTTCGTAATAATCCAAAGGTATGTGCTAAATGGCAAAAGAACTTTAATCATATTCTGATTGATGAGTACCAAGATACCAACGCGGCTCAATATAACATTATTAAATTATTGGTTAATGACAAAAACAATATTTGCGTAGTTGGTGATGACTGGCAATCGATTTATTCTTGGCGTGGGGCCGATTTTACGAACATTTTGAATTTTGAACGTGATTTTAAGAATGCAAAAGTTATCAAGCTAGAACAGAACTATCGAAGCACTGGTAATATTTTGGATGCGGCCAGCAATGTAATTGCCAAAAACGTTATGCGCACGGATAAAAAACTCTGGACAGCGGCCGGTCCTGGTCAACCAGTTCAGATACATGAATTAAATGATGAGGCCGAAGAGGCAAATTTAGTAGCCGAACGGATTGCTTCACATGTGGCGATGGGCGCTAGAAAATATGGTGATTTCGCAGTTCTTTATCGTACCAATGCTCAGAGTTACACCCTGGAAAGATCGTTTATCCGCCTAAGAGTTCCTTATCAGATAGTTGGTGGTGTTAGGTTTTATGACCGTAAAGAAATAAAAGATATCATTGCATACTTGAGGCTAATTTATCAACCTCAGGACAGAATGAGTTTTAGTAGAATTGTCAACGTGCCAGCAAGGGGTATAGGTGCTATGAGTTTAGAAAAATTCATGTTATGGCAGGCTGGCAGTGGTATGGATATCATCTCGGCACTAGCTAATGTTGATCAAACCAGTATAGTTACATCGCGAGCAAAATTAGCTATGTTGTCGCTAGGCGAAAAATTACGAATTGTCCAATCGATGGTTGCGACGGCTAGTCCGACTGAGCTTATTGAAAAGATATTATCATTAACCGGTTATCGTGATTATATTTCCGATGGCACACCTCAGGCTGAGGACCGAGAAGCCAATATTGGCTCATTACTTTCAGATGCTCAAAATTTTGTTGATTTGTCGGAATTTCTAGAAGAAGTGGCCTTGATGTCGAGTGCTGATACCGATAGTGATGGCCAAAAAGTAACTTTAATGACGCTTCACTCTGCCAAGGGGTTGGAGTTCCCGGTCGTATTTATTGTTGGCATGGAAGACGGAATATTGCCGCACTCTAGGGTTTATGAGGCTGGACCGGCAGAACTTGAAGAGGAGCGTAGGCTTGCTTATGTTGGTATGACTCGGGCCCGAGACGAGCTACATTTAACCTATGCTCAAAGTAGGATGCAATTTGGTCAAAGGGGTTATAACCCTGTTTCGAGATTTATTGCCGAGATTGGTGAGGCTGCAGCGATGACTATGCCGGCTGTTCCGCAGTTTGCTTATCAGCACAAAGAACAGGAATTTTATAGCGATGAATTATTCACGGTTGGCGAAACCGTTCGCTCAGCTGCATTTGGTACTGGTGAAATTATTGAGATTGACGGTCTGGCTTTGACAATTAGATTTGACGACGGTCGTACTAAAAAGCTTAATGCTGAATATGCTCGACTTGAAAAAATCTAAATGCGCTATAATTAATTTATTATGAATAAAAATAAAACAAAAACTATCATCATAATTATTTCAGTTGCACTAGTGTTGGCTTTGGTTAGTTTTTTCTTTTTCCCAAGGTATACGAGAAATTGCAGTAGAGTTTCGGGCGAATTGGTCTGTGTTACATATCATTGTATGGGTATTCAGTATTCAGATGGTGATGAACCATCGACGGCTCGATGTATCGGCATTGATTTGGGTAGCGAATCTCGGACCACTTCCCCAAACGACTAGATATTATTTAGCTATTTACATTTAATTTTGCTATACTTTTAACATACAATTTGTGGGGTTAAATGCGAGAAAATGAATAACCTAATTCGTAAGTCGGCGTTTTCTTTTTGGTCGCTCCTAGCTACCGTATTTTTTTTGATTGTAGTAGCAATCCTTCTCGTCTCAAATGTGACTCATGCTGTAGGAAGTGATGCTTCGCAAGGCGGACGCCTAGTTACGATACATGATAGAGGTGTGGAAAAAATTATCCTAAGCCAAGGGCTGACGATTGGCGATGCCATCAGGGAAGCTGGTCTAGTTGTTGATGAAAATGATGTGGTTGAGCCAGCTATTTCAGAAAAAATGGTGTCTTCTAATTACCAGGTTAATATTTATCGAGCCAGCCCTGTAATAATTGTCGATGGTAATATCCGTCGAAAAATTATGACTCCATATCAAACGGCTGATCAAATTGCAAAAACTGTGGGCATTGTGCTTTACCCAGAGGACAAGACTATCATAGGTAGTGCCGATAATATGGCAGATGGGGCTGGTTTGCAGCTAAATATTATTCGCGCAACGCCCTTTGCATTTACGCTTTATGGCAAGACCATAACTGCCAGGACTCAATCTAAGACGATTGGTGAAATGTTGTTAGAAAAGGGAATAGTGCTTAGTGATATTGACCGCGTCTACCCAAGTCAAGATAGTCTGATGGCCAATGGTTTGGTGGTTAGGGTTTGGCGCGAAGGCAAGCAAACCATAACTGTCGATGAGGCTGTCGCTTTTGATACCGAAAAAATCGAAAGCGTTGATCAGCCTGTTGGTTTTTATGAAATTAAACTTGTCGGCGTACCGGGCCTAAGAAGTGTAACTTATGAAGTCTCAATTGAGGACGGCGTAGAGGTCAGTCGAGCCGAAATCGCCAGCGTTGTTGTAACGCCTGCATCAAAGCAAATCGTAACTGTCGGCATAAAAGGTAAATATACAACACCAAGCGAGAATGAAAATATCACTTGGGATTATCTAATATCAAAAGGCTTCAGTAGAGTCCAAACGGCTGGAATTATGGGCAATTTGATGCAGGAACATCGCTTTAATACATCTGATTCTGATGGTGGGTACGGTTTGGTCCAATGGACTGGTAGCCGACGTGAGGAGTTGTTGTTGCAGCCTTATCCAGAAAATATTTATACGCAATTAGATTTTTTGATGCATGAACTTAACACTGGGTATGTCTATGTTAGGGACAATATTTTGGCATCAGATAGTTTGGAAAGTGCTGTAACGATATTCCAAAATCAATATGAACGTTGTGGCATCTGCAGAGAGTCAAAGCGGATTGAATTTGCCCAAAATATTTTGGCGAGTCATTAATGGCACAAAATAATGATAAATCATTAGGTCAACACTGGTTACAAGATCGCCAGGTGCTGTCTAGTATTGCTGACGAGGCAGAACTTAGTCGAGCCGATACGGTGCTTGAAATTGGTCCAGGTCTGGGGACATTGACTAGTGAATTATTGCGTCGGGCTGGTAAGGTGGTTGCCGTTGAATTTGACGGTGAGTTGGCCCGAAAGTTGCCAGGTCAATTCCCCGGGACCAGTCTAGAGGTCATTAACGCCGACATTTTAAAATTTGATTTATCATCGTTACCCGTGGGCTACAAGGTTGTTGCAAATATACCTTATTACATCACTAGCAAAATTATTCAGATGCTGATGACTGCTTCTAATCGGCCGTCAACTGTCGTATTACTGGTTCAAAAGGAGGTTGCGCAGAGGTTAGCGGCAAGACCAGGTGATATGAGCATATTAGGTGTTAGCGCTCAGGTTTATGCTGATGTTACGCTTGGTGACATCGTTAAAGCAAAATTATTTACGCCTCCACCAAAAGTCGACAGTCAAGTTGTGATTTTAAAAACTCATCAGCAATCATTTTTTGAAGGCGTTAACGAACAAGACTTCTTTTATATTGTTAAGGCTGGGTTTTCAGCCAAGCGCAAGATGTTGCGCAGTAGTCTATCGGGAGGTTTAAAATTGTCAAAGGCTGAGGTTGAGATTATTTTGGGTAAAGCTGGAATCGACCCGAGCGCTAGGGCTGAAACGCTTGATTTAGCGGCTTGGGTTAGGTTGACTGACGTTGTTGTTGCATATCGCTAATGCTACAATACGGTTAAGGTAATATTTTTATGAATCTAAATAAACAATCAAATTTTGGGTTTTCGATAATCGAACTTATTATTGTAATTGTTATTATCGGTATTCTGTCGACAATCACGGTAGTATCATATACTGGAGTTCAATCTCGGGCAGTTATTGTCTCGCTAAAGTCTGACTTGTCTAATGCTGTCGATTTTCTTCAGATTGATAAGGCTCAAAGTAGCACGGGTGTTTTTCCAACTACTTTAGCTTTTGCTAACGGTGGTCGGGGTGTTGTGCCGAGCCCTGGGACGACTTTCAATTACACTGTTAACAATTCTAATACTCCTAAGACTTTTTGTTTAACTGCTACCAAGGGTACGAAGAGCTATTTTACTACCCAAGACGGTGCTTTATCTGTAGGCGCGTGTCCGGTTTTATTTTTTGACGTTGGAGTTGCGACTTCCTACCCTGGTACTGGTGCTAC
>CAIMUU010000104.1 GCA_903844835.1 uncultured bacterium
CCCAAAAATGGACAATAAAATCCAAGCATAAATATTGCTAAGCGCTGTTTGTTTTATTTCTTTGTCCGGCATCTATTTTATTATATACCACCTACTCATCGTAAAGATGTTATAATTTGTATTAACTATGCCAGATAAAAACAGTAAATATTACAGCTTATTGTTAATAACCATAGACGCATTCACTCTAATGGTTGCCTTTTCGGTTGCATATATTATCCGTGTTCAATTTGACTCAAGGCCATTACTTAGTGCTATTTTTGCTCGCGACTACTTTTATGCATTTTTACTGATAGTCCCCTTTTGGATTCTTGTTTTTGCCATGCTGGGATTGTATAGGGCCGAAATTTACAACCGACGCCTATCCGAATGGGCAAGACTGTTCGCTGGGTCTGCTATCGGCATATTATTAGTGATTGGTTGGCAATATGTCAGCGACACAAATATCTTGCCGGCTAGACTAGTAGCCGTTTATGGGCTGGTTGCCGCTTTTGTACTAGTAGTCACCGCTCGTGAAATATTCAGGCTAGTTAAAAAATGGATGTTTCGTTGTGGCCGAGGAGTTAATCGATTATTGATAATCGGAGACTCTGGGGCTACTAGTGATATTGCCCGAAATTTGTCGGATACTATCAGGAGTGGCTATAAAGTTGTTGCCATCGCGGGCCCAAAGAAAAATATTCCAAATGGCCTGGATACAATCCATTATTTATCAATTGATTCGGCTTTATTAAATATAAAAAGGGATGGGATAAACTCCATCATACAAACTAGTCTTTTTGAATTGCCCGAAAAAAACGAAAATATATTGAATGTAGCTCAATCAAATCACATAAATTACAGCTTTATACCTGGTCAATCTGAATTTTATTCGGGCGCCAATACAGTTGATGTTTTTCTTGGCTACCCCATGATATCAATTCACCCTACGCCGTTAATTGGCTGGGGAGCTATAACTAAAAGAATTTTTGACTTTGCTGTCAGTATTGTGTTAGTGATAATATTGTCGCCAATTTTTATAATCGTATTCATAGCAAAAAAGATCGTAGACCCAGGGAAGGCTTTCTATTGCAGCAAACGCCTCAGTCGATTTTCCAAACCAATAAATTTAATAAAATTTCGTAGCATGGGGGCAGAGTTTGGTAGTCGTGATGCAGCTACTGAATTCCGCGAGATGGGACGCAATGATTTGGCGCTTGAATATGAAAAAAACCGTAAAGTGGAAGATGACCCACGCATCACTCGATTTGGCAAATTTCTACGGTCTACATCGATTGACGAACTACCTCAGCTGATAAACGTTATTCGTGGTGACCTTAGCTTAGTTGGCCCTCGCCCAATATTGCCTCAGGAAGTAAAGTTAGCCCATGGGCGGTCTGCGCTACTTCACAGCGTGAAATCTGGAGTGACTGGACTATGGCAAGTTTCTGGTCGCAGCGAGTTATCTTTTGACGAAAGAATCAACCTTGAATTATTCTACGCCCAAAACTGGACTTTTTGGTTAGACATCAAAATTTTGCTAAAGACCGTTTTGGTCGTCTTGGGCAAAAAAGGTGCCAAATAAAATGAACTCGCCAAAGGTAGCAATCATAACCGATTGGCTAACCAATATGGGCGGTGCCGAGTTAGTCACTTTAGCTTTGCACGATGCATTCCCAGATGCACCAATATTCACCAGTGTGTTTTATCCTGAATCAATGCCCAGATTTAGTAATTTAGACGTTCGGACTACTTATCTGCAGAATCTGCCAAAGCTACTACGAAAACTACATAAGTTTTTCCCAATATTACGTGTCCGAGCATTCAAAAAGCTTGACCTATCCGAGTTTGACATAATTATCAGCAACAGTAGCGCTGAAGCAAAACAAGTTCAAAAAACTAGGCCAGGGCAAATTCACATTTGCTATTGCCTGACTCCAATTCGCTATTACTGGAGCCACTATGATGAATACCTAAGAGACCCTGGCTTTGGAAGACTCAATCAAATAGTCCGACTGATTATGAAGCTGATGGTGCCATCTCTAAAAAAGGCAGATTACGATGCTTCACAAAAAATCGACAAGTTTATTGCGATAAGCACAGAAGTCCAAAACAGGATCAAAAAATATTACAATAAACCGTCAACGGTAATCTACCCGCCAGTTGATGTTGACCGATTCACGCCATCTAGAGAGCGTGGCGATTATTATGTTGCGCTCGGACGGCAAGTCCCTTATAAGCGCATCGATTTAGCAGTTAGGGCCGCAACCAAACTTGGGATAAAACTAGAAGTTTACGGCAATGGTAGCGAGCACCAAAGCCTTATTGATGTAGCAGGGCCAACCATTCAATTCTTCACGGACAGATTCGGTAATGCTTCCGACGAGGCCGTCACAGAGGCGCTAAATAGTGCTAAGGGCTATATTTTCCCCGCCGAAGAAGATTTTGGAATTGTTCAAGTTGAAGCTCTTGCAGCTGGAGCACCAGTATTAGCCTACAACGTCGGTGGTGCGCTTGACATAGTCCAGGATGGCGAAAGTGGTGTACTATTCAATAAACAGACCGTCGAGTCGGTTATAGAAGCTATTAAGCGCGCAGAGAAAATAACTTTTTTGCCTGGCACATTGCGACGCAAGGCTAAACGTTTTGATAAGAGCTTATTTATAACAAAAATTCAAAAAATAGTCTTAGACAATATTAAATATTTAAATTAAGCTGCCATACATAGAGTTTCGACAATAAGCGCGGTCTCCTGCCATTTACTTACTCCTATTGAGTCAACTCCCATAGCCTTAACTGGATAGTCATTACCACCCTCTTCGAGCCGATCACCAATAAATAACATCTCGCCAATGTTAACACCGACTACTTCGGCAAG
>CAIMUU010000105.1 GCA_903844835.1 uncultured bacterium
ATTAATTGGCTTGTCGGGCTTTTTGGTCTGGGCAACAATTTATGCTCCGGCTGCGACAATTATTATTACTGCCAAAACATCACCAGTTGATGCGGGGACCAAATCACCAATTAAATTAGATAGTACTGCTGCTACGAGCGATGTTACTACGGGAGTAATTCAGTCGATTTCAAAGCAAATTATAAAGGATGTCAGCGTTAATTTTACGGCAACCGGTCAAAAGGACTTGGGTGATAAAGCTAGTGGCAATATAACAGTTACTCGGACGTTAATATCACTTTTTTCATTGACAATCCCAGCTGGAACGGCTTTTACGAGTGCGGGTTGTACTTTTCTGAATACTGAAGCTGTTACGCTAGATCCAACTAGCCTTGGTGAGGGCGTGCTAATTCATGATTCGGCAGTCTTGGCGGTTATCTCGTCTGACGCTGGCGAAGGTTGCAATTTGTCATCTAGAAACTACCAGGCGGGTGTTGCAGGCCTTAGCTCTCACGGTAGCGCTATGACTGGTGGAACAACCAAGATGGCAACAGTGGTTAGTGCGGATGACATCAAAAAGGCCTCGACAACCTTGGTCGACTTGTCGACTGACAGTGTTAAGCAGGAATTGATTGCTCAATTTATTGGTGGTGAATTTATTATTCCTGAAAGTTTTAGCGCAGTCCAAGCGACTGCTGTGTCTAGCCCTTTGCTTGACGCAGAGGCAGCAGATGGTAAGGCAACTTTGACTGCCAAGACAACTTTTACGTTGGTTGCGATAGCCAAGTCGGAATTAGAAATATTCTTGACGGATGCGGTTAATAAACAAATCACTAATAGCAATCAGCGTCTCTATGCTAACGGCATCGATAATGTGACGCTATCGGATTATCGTGCAGCTGATACTGGTGCGACGATAAATATTATTGCAACCGGTCAAGTTGGGCCGAATATTGATCAAGATTCAATCAAGCAACAAATTAAGGGGCTGCAGTTCGGTGATGCCCAAGCTTTAGTAATTGGTATTCAAGGCGTTAATAACGTAGAGATCAATTTTTCATATTTTTGGGTGACCAAAGTCCCAACTGATGTGAATAAAATTGATGTGCAATTTATTCTTCAAGATGTCTAAAATTATAAACTTACTATGTCTGGATGTGGGAGAAAAGCGCATTGGTGTAGCTGTTGGTGACAGTGCGGTTCGTATTGCTGTGCCATTTGAGACAATCGAAGTTGATGGTGGCGAGATTACGGCAATCGCCGAATTGATTTCGAGAGAAGATACCGACATTTTAGTTATTGGTTATCCAAGAAATCAAGCAGGTGAAGCAACTGATCAAACGAGGTTGATTGAGAATTTTGCGGCCAGATTAGAAGATATTGCCCCAAAGATGGTTTTTCAGGATGAATCATTGACAAGTGTTATGGCTGAAGAACAGCTAAAGGGCTATAACCGTCCTTATTCAAAAGGCGATATTGACGCCCAGGCAGCGGCAATAATATTGCAGGATTATATCGAGGCTCAATATGCCTAAATTATTTGGGTTCTTAAAACCGAAATCAATCAGTAGCCAGGTTGGGGGGTTGGTTCATCACAAGAAACCTTCTGTTAAGAAAATATTGCTAATCATTTTTGGAATAATTTTTTCTTTGATTATTGGAGTAGCAGTTGGCGCGATTGTTTGGTTCAATGTGCAACTTACTCCATTAGATAAAACCTCATCTCAATTAGTAAAAGTCACCATAGCGCCCGGTAGCACTTCAAGCCAGATTGGCCAACAACTAGAAGAGCAGTCAATTATTCGATCGGCCACGGCATTCAATGTCTATATAAGGTTGATGCATGAAAAAGATACGCTTCAAGCTGGGGCTTATCGCTTGTCGTCGTCGGAATCGGTTGACCAAATTATAGAGCATTTCTTATTAGGAACGGTTGACCAGTTTAGTATTACTTTTTTCCCAGGGGCAACTCTGGTAGATAATTCCGATACGTCAGATGATAAAAAGTATGATGTCACAAGTGTTCTTAGCAAAGCTGGCTATACCGATCAGGAAATCGCAAAGGCATTGGTCAAATCATATTATGGGCCATTATTTGAGGGTAGGCCAAGGACCGCTGACCTCGAAGGCTATATTTACGGCGAAACTTATAAGTTTAACACTGGTGCGACTGTCGAGGATATTTTGACGGCGTCATTTGCGGAATTTGAGCTTTTCGTGGAAGAGAACAATTTAGTCCAGGCATTTGCCGACCATGGGTTGAGCTTGTATGAGGGCATTACGCTGGCCTCAATTGTCCAGCGCGAAGCAAGCACTCCAGCCGACCAACAGCAGGTTGCTCAGGTATTTTATTCACGCCTAGCTATTGGCATGCAACTTGGTTCTGACGTGACCTATCAATATATTGCTGATAAAACTGGTGTGGCGCGCGACCCAGGGTTGGACTCACCATATAATACCCGTCGCTATACTGGATTGCCACCAGGGCCGATTGCCGTCCCTGGGTCATCAGCCTTATTGGCGGTGGCTAACCCAGCGGAAGGTGACTATTTGTATTTTCTAGCAGGTGATGACGGTGCAACATATTTTGCTCGTTCGCTAGCCGAACATGAGGCAAATATTGTCGACCATTGCGCTGTAAATTGCAGCACGATGTAATCGTTGGTGTTTTGTTGATAACACTAATGCTATAATTTACTTAATGAAAAGACCTCTTTCCAGTCTGGTTGGCTTCACAATCCTTCGACTACGCTCAGGATTCACAATAATAGAATTATTGGTCGTTATTTCAGTCATCGCTATCCTCGCCGCCATAACCCTCGTGTCCTATTCCGGCATCTCCCAAAGAGCCACCGCCTCATCAATCCAATTAGACCTAGCCAGTGCCAAGAAACAACTATCGCTCTACCAAGTAGTCTACAATTCATACCCAACTGCTCTTGATGGCAGTAACTGTCCATCAGCTCCGACTGCAGATACTAGGTTCTGTCTCAAGCCCAGCTCTGGTAATACCTATTCAACTTACGTATCAAATGGCACATCCTTTTTCACCATCAATGCCACTAGCTCTAACGGCACTATATACACTACTACCGAAACCCTATCTCCCCGAGCCTTCACCCTAAATCCAAATGACTGGCTAACCATCGGCACCCAAACCTGGGCCAAAGCTAACCTCAATGTTGGTACCATGGTAACTGGTGCCACCAATCAAACCAACAACTCCATCCTTGAGAAATACTGCTACAGCGATACTGAAGCTAACTGTACAACCTATGGCGCCTTGTACCAATGGAACGAAGCCATGCAATACGTTACTACTCCAGGAACTCAAGGCATCTGCCCAACTAACTCCCACATTCCAACTGACAATGACTGGAAGATACTTGAAGTCCAACTTGGGATGACGCAGGCGCAGGCAGATTTGTCGGGTAGTTGGAGGGGTACCAATCAAGGTACACAGCTTAAGATTGGCGGCTCATCAAACCTAAACTTGCCGCTCGCCGGCTACCGTAGCCCTGACGGCTCTTTTGCTAGTCAGCTGTCGATTCCTATATTGTGGTCTAGCTCGGAGTCTAGCGCTAATGCTTGGGTACGCTACTTAGGCTTAAGTTATGCGACCGTGCTTCGTTACAACTATGACAAGGCGTCCGGTTTTTCGGTGCGTTGCCTAGCAAATTAATCCACCGCATTTGTTTCTAAAATAATTTTTCATTATTAGGATTGCACATTGTTTTGGCGTTAGAAGAATAGAGTTAATAATTAAGCTCATGCTATAATTTACTTAATGAAAAGACCTTTTTCCACGGCCACTATCTTTACTACTTTGACTTCTTTGAGCTCCCTAAAATCTAAAATCCATTCGCTGTACAGCGAACTAAAATCTGCTCGCGCCTTCACCATCATCGAACTATTAGTCGTCATCGCAATAATTGGCATATTAGCCGCCATCACCCTCGTTAGTTATTCCGGTGTCTCAGGCCGAGCTATGCTCGCCTCGCTTCAATCGGATCTGTCTAGTAACTCTACCCAACTAAAGCTCTACTATGCTACCAATGCCATGTATCCCATTACCCTCGATGCCAACAACTGCCCAGCTACACCAGTACCAGACACCACCCGTTGTCTAAAGTTCAGTAGCTCAACTAACTTCATCTACACTCCCAGTACTACGACTAACCCTCAGTCCTACAC
>CAIMUU010000106.1 GCA_903844835.1 uncultured bacterium
ACAGAAAAGAACAGCAAGATATTATTGATCAATTCGGTGGAAGCGAAAATGTTGCCTCATCAATAGTCCAAGCGGGTACCAAGAAAGGTACGAAACGATATAATGACGCGCGTAATGCATTAGAGCAGCATGGCAGTGCAGGTGAGTTAGAGTTATTTGATAAAATTGTTGCTAGTAATGCCTTGAAAAGAGCCACTACACACCTAGCGGCTGGAGAGTATTTAACGAAAGAGCACAAAGGGACAACAGAAGACGCTAAATTAGCACTAGAGAATGCTACTGGAGCTGGTGCTAGTACAACAGATGTCACTGCAGCATTTGGGCATTATGTGTCTGCGGCTAGGTCTGGGCGTGCCGATGTTCTAAAAAGCTTGAGTGATTACGGATCGAGTGACCGAGCAGAAGGAACTACAGATTCAGAAGGACGAGTCGTTACTGTGTCTATGCCAAGATTTGGTAGCCATCCTATGACTCTAGAGAAAGCGTTTAGCGAAGTACCTGCTGGCTCTAATAGTCGAAAAACATTTAGTAACGATAACCTAAGCGACTGGATTGACCATAGACAGCCTAACGGTATTGCGGTTTCACAGCCTACGTCAGGCACCACATATAGGTCAGGATACGAAGCCTTTCTCAGGGGTGACCGAAGCCATACAGAAGCAGCTCTAAAAAAATGGTCAACCATGGATACTCGTGAACAAAATTCAGTTAAAGATGGAATAGTAGCGGCTGCCCAAGCACATGCTGATGCTAAACAAGCGGAAGCCGTCACAAAATTCGGATTAGGCGAGGGGCCAGAGCCACCAGACAGACCACCAACATTCACTAGTCCCGAAGAAGCAAAGACATACTTTGGTATCACTTAAATATCTACCAATTATTTTGCAATTTATAATGTTTAATTCCAAAACTAACCGCTATCGTGAGTAGGTAGTAGGCAAAACAAATTCACTGTTCGCTGTCCAGCGAAAGCGAACAGCGAAGGCGAGCCTAACCCAACCTCATCGTTCCTATTCTATAATCTATTATTGCCTACCCCTTCGACGAGCTCAGGTTCTTCGACATTTACTATCTACTAACTTTTCCTCCCATTTCTCATTCGCCGTACGGCGAACCCAACCCCCAAACCCTAACCTATACCACCTACTACCTATGTCTGGCAGTGATTGTATGGCTCTGTTATACTATAAGCAGTATGGCGTTATACAAAGTCCCCCAAGATGTCGAGGCCGATGATAAATTACTTGGCCCATTTAGTTTTCGACAATTTATCTATTTAATGATTGTCGCTATGGCGATTGGTATTGCTTGGGGATTATCACGACTTTTTGTACCACTAGCAATTATTCCATTACCAATAGTAATTTTTTTTGGGGCCTTGGCACTGCCACTGCGCAAAGACCAACCAATGGAAACCTACTTGGCCGCAATGGTAGCCTATTTCCTGAAACCACACCGACGATTATGGGATTCGGACGGCATTGAATCATTAATTGAAATAACCGTACCCAAAACAATCGAATACAGTCGCGTCAAAGATTTATCAACCAACGAAGCCGAACGTCGATTTAGATATCTATCCGAAATAGCCGACAGCGGAGGCTGGTCAGTCCGCGGAGTCGGTGTTCAGGCCCCAAATAGTCCAATGAAAGACGAAGTTTATTTCGAAGCTTTGCAAGTCCAAGACGTATTTGATGACAGCAATTCAAGGGTTAAATCACTTGATGATAAATTAATCCTCAGTAACGCCCGCAGATTCCAAGACGCAATTGATAATATGAATAACCCTATCCTAGCGGCATCACTAGCCGAATCGGACTCAATCGTCCCCAAGACGCCTAATTATTTTAATAACAGTAATTTTGACGAACCGACTGAAATGATTGCACCGCCATCAACACCGCCAGCGCCAACTCCAGCACCATCAACACCAACGCCAACAACGCTATCATCAACATCGCCAGCG
>CAIMUU010000107.1 GCA_903844835.1 uncultured bacterium
AGCTCACGCTTGATGCACTGTTGGTTATCGATGGTGACAAAACACTAGTCGGCAAGCCAACCGTTAAGGGTGTTAAGGTTGAGGCTACGGTTATTGAAGACCTAGTTAAGGGTGACAAAATCCGCGTCATTCGCTACAAGGCGAAAAAGCGTGTCCACAAAGAAAATGGTCATCGCCAAAAGTACAGCAAGATTGAAATCACTTCAATCAAATAACCAATCAGAATTCTAAAATCCCCGCAATTTCTGCGGGGATTTTATATATGCTCATGGTATAATTGATTTAAGAGAGAGGTAACATCAACACGTGGCAAAGGTAATATCGGTGACTAATCAAAAAGGCGGGGTGGGCAAGACGACTACCGCTGTTAATTTGGCATATTATCTTGCCAAAGCTGGTAAAAAAACTTTGTTGATTGATTTTGACCCTCAGGGTAATGCAACTAGTGGCCTGGGTGTTGATAAGCAAAAGATTCAACTTACGATGGCCGATGTCGCAATGGAGTCTTCGAGCCTTGACCAGATTATTATGCCAACTGCCTACAAAAATTTTTTCTTGGCTCCTGCAACGCCAATCCTGGCAAATACTGAAATTCAATTGGCGCAGGCCGAGAGACGTTTTTCGCGACTAAAAAGCGCAATCGAGTCTTGTAAGGGTAATTTTGATATTATTGTTGTTGATTGTCCGCCAAGCCTTAGTTTGTTGACAGTCAATGGGCTGGTGGCTGCTCAATATGTATTGTTGCCAGTTCAGGCGGAATTTTACGCATTAGAGGGCCTTGGCCAACTACTCGAGACGATGAAATTGGTAAGAAAGGGCATGAACCCAACCCTAGAATTGTTAGGTGTCTTACCTACTATGATGGATTCTCGGACTACTCTTTGCGGTCAAGTTCATGAGGAGATTAAAAAACATTTCCCAGGCAAGGTGTTTAGCTCAACAATTCCGCGCAATATTCGTCTTGCTGAGGCACCAAGTCACGGCTTGCCGATTGGTGCATACGATAGGTTTTCAAAAGGAGCCCGTGCTTATAAGGCATTTACTAAGGAGGTGCTAGGTCGTGTCAACATCTAATAATAAATCTCTTAAGCATGGTTTGGGACGGGGATTTGAGTCGCTTATCCCAACTGATTTGCTGGACGAATCTTTTGACCCAACTGCCAAGCAGGACCAATTAGTTAGTGAGTTACGGCAGATTAAAGTTGATCAAATATCAACTGACCCAAATCAACCACGGAAAAAATTTGACGAAGCGGAGTTGGAAGAATTGGCGGTTTCAATTAAGGAGCATGGTGTCTTGCAGCCGATTATCGTTACCCCATATAGGGGCGGCTATCAAATCGTAGCCGGCGAAAGACGCTTTAGGGCCTCAAAGATGATTGGTCTTGATAAAATCCCGGCACTAGTTAGAACTTTAACAGACCAACATAAACTTGAAATTTCATTAATTGAAAACTTGCAGCGAAAAGATTTGAATGTGATGGAAACGGCTACTGCTTATCAAAAACTGCGCGACCAGTTTAATATGACCCTAGAACAGATTTGCCAGCGGGTAGGGTGCAATTCAATTAGCGCTGTCAGCAACAAATTGCGACTAATTAAGCTATCGAATTATATGAAGCAGGTATTAATTGATGGACAATTAACTGAAGGCCAGGTCCGGCCATTGATTGGTCTGGACGAGGATGTAATTATTAA
>CAIMUU010000108.1 GCA_903844835.1 uncultured bacterium
ACCAAAAAATTAAAGAAGGCGCCAAAGAACGTATTCAGATATTTGAAGGTGTAATAATTCGTACTGATCGACGTAATTCACACACTTCACGTATCACCGTCCGTAAAATTGCCAGTGGTGTTGGTGTTGAAAAAAGCTTTTTGGTTCATAGTCCACTTGTTGAAAAAATTGAAATTGTCCGACGCTCAAAAGTCCGCCGAAACTTCTTAACATACTTGCGCGAACGTGGTGGCAAAAGTGCCCGACTCAAGAATCTTAGCTTTGACCGCGATGCTGTCAATGACATCCATGATGAAGCTGCTGAAGCCGAAGAGATTCGTTTGAAAGAAGCTGCTAAAATTGATGCCGAAGCCAGACTAGCCGAAAAAGCTGCTGCAGAAGCTGAACTCGAAGCCAAGCAGGCCGAAGTCGAAGCTCGTCACGCCGAAGCTGAATAATATATCGTTTAGAAATCAACTCCGCCATAATTTGGCGGAGTTTTTATTTGCATGTCTGAAAATTTTTAGAGAATAATATTATTTAGGGTATGATTAGGGGATGATATTGGGGATTGATGAGGTTGGGAGAGGGCCATGGGCTGGACCACTAGTAGTTGGGGCGGTAGTTTTGGGTGGCGCACAGATTGAGGGGTTAACGGATAGTAAAAAATTATCGAAAAAACAGCGCGAAAGATTGGATATTGAAATACGAGAAAAAGCTATGGGCTTTGGCTTGGGCTGGGTTGAAGCTGCCAAGATTGATGAAATCGGCTTGTCACAGGCCTTAATACTAGCGACTAAACTTGCCGTCGAACAAATTAGCGTGCCGTATCATGAAATTATTATTGATGGCACTGTCAATTTCTTAGCCAAGACAACAAAAGGTAAGTATGTAACTACGATGAAGAAAGCTGATTTGCTAGTTCCTTCAGTGTCGGCGGCGTCAATAATTGCCAAAGTTGCCAGAGATAATTTTATGGCTGAACAAGACAAAATATTTCCAGGCTATGAATTTAAAAAGCATGTCGGCTATGGGACGCCCTTACATATTTCTGCAATTGATAAACTAGGCGTTACGATGCTTCACCGTTTGTCATTCGCGCCCCTTAAAAAGTTTAAATTAATGCTAGTACGACCAGTTGAAAAGACGGGTCCAATTACGACCAAACAAATCGGCGATTCGGCTGAGACAGTTGCTACAAATTATCTAGGAAAAATCGGGCACAAGATTATTGAACGCAACTGGAAGACCAAATATTGCGAAATCGATATTGTGTCTAGTTTTGATGATACAATTTATTTTACTGAAGTAAAATATCGTCATCTTGCCGAGCAGGGCGGCGGTTTGGCGGTAATAACGCCGAAAAAACTTCGACAAATGAAGTTTGCGGCTGAGTATTATGCATTAATGAATAATATTTCTGATACAAATTTAAGGCTGGCGGCGATTAGTTTATGCGGCCAGCCACCGGTTATTGAAGGCTTTTTGGAAGTTTGATTACCAAATATGTGAGCGTTTATTAGGTGGTAAATACAATCTATCTTTAGGCGTAACGTCGTATGTGCTGTAAAAAGTATCAATATGCGGGACGACGCAGTTAATTCGGAATTTTGATGGTGGGTGTGGGTCATTTAGGGCCTGACGGATAGAGTATTCATTGCGTTGCGAGCTAGATTCAACAGTTGCGGAACTTACAAATAGCTCGCGTAGTTGTGGCTCGATATTTTTAGATTTTAACTTTGCCCTAAGGGCTTCAATCGCTAGTTCGATTCCGCCAACATCGGCAATTGCCTCACCAATAATCAGTTTGCCTTGCAAAAAAGTTCCTGGGACAGTTTCAAATTTATTAGCTTGGTCGATAATAGGTTTAGTTAGTTTAATAAAGCTGATTGTTTCGGCATTTGATTGCCATTTTTTAACGTTGCCGTGCTCATCAAATTGAGAGCCCTGGTCGTCAAAGCCGTGTGTTAATTCGTGTCCAACAACTGCACCAATTCCGCCCATGTTCGTTGCGTAACTAGCGGTTGGGTCATAAAAAGGCGGCTGCAAAATACCAGCCGGAAAACACATTACTAATTTGTTTGGGTCATAGTAAGCGTTGACGGTGTGGGCATCCATCTGCCATTTTTCGGGATCGGGCTTTTTTCCAATTGTGGCGATATCAATTTCACTTGAGAATTTATTGGAAATTAATATATTTGCCAGTTGGTTGTCGTTTTTAAAATTAAGTTTAGTAAAATTCTGCCACTTGGATGGGTAGCCAATTAGTAATTTAGTATTGTCAAGTTTAATGTGTGCTAGTTTTTTGGTGGCTTGTTTCATCCAGGTGACTTTGTCAATTCGTGTGTGGTAGGCGGACCTGACATCATCAACAATTGATTGCACAGCTTTTTTGGAAGATTCTGGGAAGTGAATGGCGGCATATTCCTGGCCAAGTATTTCGCCAATTATTAGCCGGTTGGCCTTCATGACGGCTCGTTTCCAAACGGGGTTGTCGGTTATCTTTCCCGAAATTACTTTTTCATAAAAATCGAACGTAAGTTTAGCTGATGCTTCATCAACCCAATTTAATAAACTATTTGTTAAGCGCCACGATAAATAATCTTTAATTTCATCAATTGGCCGATTGTTGATAATTTCTAGTGATTTATCAAGAAATTTACCGAACATTCACCTGCCCATA
>CAIMUU010000109.1 GCA_903844835.1 uncultured bacterium
CATTCACGTGTTGTAGAAAAACAAACGATTGAAGATACGATGGAGGATAACTTCCTTCGCTATTCTATGAGTGTCATAATTGATAGAGCTTTGCCCGATGTTAGAGACGGTCTAAAGCCGGTCCATCGTCGCATTCTTTTTTCAATGGGCGAACAGGGCTTAAGACCGGGTGGTAAGTTTACAAAATCGGCACGTATTGTTGGTGATGTGATGGGTAAGTACCATCCTCATGGCGACACTGCAATTTATGATTCAATGGTTCGCTTGGCGCAAGACTGGACAATGCGCTACACATTAGTTAATGGGCAGGGTAATTTTGGTTCAATGGATGGTGACCCAGCTGCGGCATCGCGCTATACCGAGGCTCGACTTGATAAGGCTGGCAATGAGCTATTAGTTGACCTTGACAAGGAGACTGTAGATTTTCGTGATAATTATGATGGATCAGAGCAAGAGCCGGTTGTACTACCAGCAAAATTACCGAACCTACTTCTAAATGGGCAGATAGGTATTGCTGTTGGTATGGCCACTAGTATCCCGCCTCATAACTTGGGCGAACTTGTTGATGCTAGTATTTTTCTTATTGATAATCCTAATACTGCAACTGTTGATGATTTATTGAAATTAGTAAAGGGCCCAGACTTTCCAACAGGTGCGGTAGTTTATGGTGGGGCGCCAATGCGCCAAGCTTACCAAACTGGACGAGGCAGTGTGGTGATTCGTGCCGTTGCTACAATTGAAGAGACAAAAAAAGGTAGGAGCCAGATTGTCGTTACTGAAATGCCGTTTGCTGTGAATAAGGCGACCTTAATTGAGAGAATCGCTGAATTAGTTAAGGACAAGAAGATAGTATCGATTAGTGATTTGCGTGACGAAAGTGCCAGAGGCTCAGTTAGGGTTGTCATTGAATTAAAAAAGGATTCATACCCAAAGAAAGTCCTAAACCAACTATTTAAACTAACTTCACTTCAGACTAGCTTTCACTATAATATGTTGGCGTTAATTGATGGCATTCAGCCGCGCATTTTGGGCCTGCATGAAATACTTAATGAGTTTATTAAGCATCGCCAAATTGTCGTTCGTCGCCGAACTGAGTTCGAGCTCAGAAAAGCAAAAGAGCGTGCCCATATTCTAGAGGGCTACAAAATTGCGCTGGATCATATCGATGAGGTTATTAAAACGATTAGGGCAAGTCAAACAGGCGAAGACGCCGAAGCTGCTTTGATCGAAAAATTTAAATTGTCCTCGATTCAAGCTAAAGCTATTTTGGCGATGCAATTAAGGCGACTTACTGGTCTTGAAAGAGAGGCTATCGAAAACGAGCTTCGTGAACTGTTAGATATGATAGCTAAATTTGAGGCAATACTTGCTGACGAAAAGGAGATATTCCGAATTATTAAGGAAGAGCTTCTTGAAATGAAAGAAAAGTACGGTGATAAGAGGCGAAGTAAGATGATCAATTACGAGCTAGGCAAGTTTAGTGACGAAGAACTAATCCCTGAAGAGGATAGCGTAATTTTATTGACTGCAGAAAATTACATTAAACGAACGCTTGTCAGTGAGTACCATCGTCAGCACAGGGGTGGCAAGGGCAAACGTGGCATGGCAATCAAGACCGAGGATGTGATTGACCAACTGGTCTCAGCTAGCACGCACGATTATTTGTTATTCTTTACTAATCGCGGCAGAATTTTCAGGTTAAAGGCTTATGAAGTACCGGCTGCAAGCCTAAACACTAAGGGGGTGGCGGCTGTAAATCTATTGCAACTTCAGCCAGAAGAAAAAATAACTTCGATTATTCGTCACGAAAAAGGTTCAAATAACGAAGGCTATCTATTTATGGCGACTACCAAGGGGACTGTGAAAAAGACGCCATTAAAAGATTATGAGAATATCCGTACAAATGGGCTTATTGCAATAAAGCTCGATGATGGCGATGAGCTACGCTGGATTCAAAAGACTACGGGGACAAATGACATAATAATATCGACTTCGGCTGGTCAGGCAATTCGCTTTAATGAAAAAGATGCTCGACCTATGGGGCGTTCTGCCATGGGTGTTCGAGGTGTCAGGTTGCGACCAAATGATAAAGTTGTTGGTATGGACATCGCTGATGACGATAGCCGAAAATTATTGGTTGTTAGCGAAAATGGCTATGGCAAGGCTACAAAAGTGTCAAACTTTCCTTCGCATAAGCGTGGTGGCGTTGGTATCAAGGCGGCAGTTGTGACGGCGAAGACCGGACCAATTATTGCAGTTCATACCCTAGAGCCAGATGCAAGTGAAGTATTGTTTATCTCCAATGAGGGTCAGGCAATTCGGGTTGGCCTAAACGATATCCCGACACTTGGCCGTACTACTCAAGGAGTCCGAATTATGCGCATGAGTGAGGGTGATAAGGTCGCTTCGCTAGGCTTTATGCCAGGTGGTCAAGGCGATGACAATGAAGAAGAGGAAGAGGAGTAGACTATGGGTCTCGAAATAGTATCGCCGTACCTAATCGCAATCTGTGTTGCCTGGTTTGGGGCCCATATAATTAAATATACCGTTAAGTATATAAAAAAAGAGGATAGAGGGTTTAGCTCGCAGCTATTCGTATCTGGCGGGATGCCAAGTTCGCACAGTGCAACAGTCTCGGCGGTAGCTATGATAATTGGCTTACGGGACGGTTTTGGCTCTGGGCTTTTTGGGCTAGCAGCGATGTTGGCTTTAATAGTTATGTACGATGCCGTAAAGGTCCGTCGTTCGTCTGGCGAGCAGGGGATAGCGATTTGTGAGCTCATAAAAGAGCAAAAAAGTGAGGTAAAGTTGCCACGTGTTGCAAAGGGCCACACTCCACTGGAAGTAGTACTTGGCTCATTATTGGGTTTGCTGATTGGGTTAATTGTATTTTTAGCAACAAAATAGGCAAAAATACACTTGACGATTACGCAAGTCGTGAAGTATGATGGATACCAGTCTGGTCGCACGGCACATATTAATGATATGGGCTAAATAAAGTGGGAGATGTGACAGATATATGTGAACTTTAACAATTGAGTTGTGCAAATCATCGTCAGTTTATATTGAGTATGTTGATTGTATTGATTTATCAATACAATTTTAATGGAGAGTTTGATCCTGGCTCAGGATAAATGCTGGCGGCGTGCCTAACACATGCAAGTCGAGCGGCAGCGCGAGTAGTTTACTACTTGGCGGCGAGCGGCGGACGGCTGAGTAACGCGTGGGAACGTACCCCAAAGTGAGGAATAACTGCCCGAAAGGGTGGCTAATGCCGCATATGGTCTTCGGATTAAAGGATTTATCCGCTTTGGGAACGGCCTGCGTACGATTAGATAGTTGGTGAGGTAAAGGCTTACCAAGTCTACGATCGTTAATTGGTCTGAGAGGATGACCAGTCAGACTGGAACTGAGATACGGTCCAGACTCCTACGGGAGGCAGCAGTGAGGAATC
>CAIMUU010000110.1 GCA_903844835.1 uncultured bacterium
ATGAGAATGATGCAGGGCTATAATGTCTTGCATCCGATGGGGTTTGATGCTTTTGGCTTGCCGGCTGAAAATTATGCTATTAAAACAGGCACGGCTCCGGCTGTAGCGACTGTTACAAATATCAATAATTTCAAGCGTCAATTCAAGCGAATGGGAGTCAGTATTGACTGGTCTCGCGAAATTAGCACCAGCGATCCAGAATATTATCGATGGACGCAGTGGGTTTTTGCACAGTTCTTTGAACGAGGCTTGGCTTATCAAAAGGAGTCACTGCAGTGGTGGTGCCCAGTCGACAAAACAGTTCTTGCTAACGAACAAGTTGAAGGTGGCCATTGTTGGCGCTGTGGCAGTGATGTAGAAAAGAAGTCAATGAAGCAGTGGTTTTTCAAAATTACTGATTATGCTGACGCGCTACTTGATGAAATACCCGATCTAGACTGGCCTGCCAAGATTAAAACTGCTCAGACAAATTGGATTGGCAAATCTGAGGGGGCTGAAGTTGAATTTAAATTAGAAAAGAGCAATGAAGTTATTACGGTCTTTACGACTCGTCCGGATACTTTGTTTGGGGCAACATTTGTTGTTATTGCGCCGGAATATCCATTGGTAAAAAAGTTGGCAATTGGTGAATTTAAGGAAAATGTTGAAAGATATATTGCCGAAGCAATCAAGAAGTCTGAAATAGAGCGTATGAACGATACGCGCGAAAAGACAGGTGTCTTTACTGGGTCATATGTTTTAAACCCAATGAACGGCGAGAAATTACCAGTTTGGGTGGCTGATTATGTATTGTCGGGCTATGGTACAGGTGCCATTATGGCCGTGCCGGCTCATGACGAACGTGACTTCGCGTTCGCCGAAAAGTATAGTTTGCCGGTTATTCAGGTAATTGAAAAACCCGAAACCGATTCTGAATTAGGTGCTTATGGTGGAGAAGGCCAATTAATCAATTCTGGGATGTATGATGGGGTGTTATCTAGCGAAGCACGCGAGCAAATTGTGGCTTGGTTGGGACAAAACAAAACTGGACGCTCGAAGACAACTTACAAGATGCGCGACTGGTTAATCAGCCGTCAGCGCTATTGGGGTGCGCCGATTCCAATTATCCATTGCCCAGAGCACGGTGCCGTAGCGGTCCCCGAAGATCAACTTCCGGTCTTGTTGCCGGAAATTAAAGATTACGCTCCAAAAGGCGATGGCAAATCGACGTTAGCAAGCGCGACGGAATGGGTCAATACAACTTGTCCAAAATGTGGCAAACCGGCCAAGCGTGAAACCGACACTATGGATGGCTATGCTTGTAGTAGCTGGTATCTGTTGCGCTATGGTGATCCAAATAATCACGAACAAGCTTGGGACCCTAAACTAATTAATTATTGGTCGCCAGTTGATTGCTATGTTGGTGGTGATCACGCTGTTGCCCATCTGTTGTATGTTCGTTTTTGGACGCATGTTTTTTATGAAATGGGACTAACTAATTTCAAAGAGCCAATCAAAAAATTGGTCTATCACGGCTATATCAATGCAGAAGATGGCTCCAAAATGAGTAAGAGTCGCGGCAACGTTGTTGACCCATTAGACGTAATTGACCAAGGTTATGGTGCCGATGCCTTACGCACTTATATGTTATTTATGGGTCCAATTGAATTTGATGCTGCCTGGAATTCACGCAGTATTGCTGGCATTTATCGATTTTTGAACCGTATTTGGGTGTTAGCTCAAGAATATCTTGAATCTGACAGAAAATTTATCGGTAATGACTCAGCGGTTATTAGAATTCAACACCAAACTACTAAGAAGGTATCTGAAGATTTTCATCGGCTCAACTTTAACACGGCAATTTCGGCCATGATGGAATGTGTTAACGAACTTTACAAATTGAAACTTGATGGCTTTTCGGATGTTGTTTGGGGGGAAGCACTAAAAACGCTGGTTAAGCTAGTCGCGCCATTAGCACCACATATGTCAGAAGAATTATGGCAACAGTTGGATGGTGAAGGCTTGATCCAAGAAAATAGTTGGCCAACTTGGGATGACAAGCTAATAACAGACGAAACGATGACTATTGTTGTTCAGGTTAATGGTAAATTACGTGCTAAGTTGGAGGTTGCAACTGATGCTGTCGAGGCCGATATCAAGCAACTGGCTCTTAATAATGACAATGTCAAGGTGTTTATGGGTGACAAAATGCCCATCAAGATTATCTATGTGCCTGGTAAAATCATTAATATTGTGATTGCCACTTGAGCTAAAGCTTACTTTTCGTTATAATGGTTTCAAGTTTTAATATATAACCGAAAAAGGAGTTCTTTTCTATGGGACAACCGAAAAAACAGTCCAGCCCTCGTAAAACTGGTTTACGCCGCAGTCATCTGCGCCTTGAATTAGCTCGTCGCGTAAATGCAAAATCACCAGTCAAGGTTCGCACAACTCGTCGCGAAACTGGCAAAACTCTCGCTAAATAAGCGCTGGGCTGACACACCTTAAAACATAATAAAGAAAGAACTAAAACGCTATGGCATCTAACCGTCACTTGGGTCGCATCGTTGCTTTGCAGACTTTATACGAATTTGAATTTCGTGTTCAGTCGAGAGATACGACAGTGGACGTAGATAATATTTTGGCTCGCAATCTTGATAGGTACAAGACGACAATTGACGATAAGGAATTCGTTGGGTCACTTGTGCGAGGCGTTCTGAAGGAGCGAGATGGTTTGGATGCAAAACTTCAACCGATTGCCCCAGATTGGCCGATTGATCAGATTGCAAAAATTGATTGTAATATTTTGCGGATTGGTTTGTATGAGCTGCTATTCCAGGCAGACACCATCCCGCCAAAGGTTGCAATAAATGAAGCGGTTGAATTAGCTAAAGCGTTTGGTTCGGATAATTCAAGCAAGTTTATAAATGGGGTGCTTGGCACCGCATATCGTACACTTGTGGAGGATACGACCAATGGCAGCGCCACAGTTTGAGAAAATTAAGAAGTATTTTAATCGTAAGAAAAATCAAATTCAGGAAATAGTTCGCGAACCAACTTCAGGCGGTATTATTTTTCGCCGCGATAAAGATGGTGGCGTAGAAATATTGTTAATCCAAGACGGCAAGGACCGCTGGACGATTCCAAAGGGACATATCGAAGAGGGCGAAACTGCCCAACAAACGACAACGCGCGAGATTGCCGAAGAGGCTGGACTAAACGAAGTCGAAGTATTAGGCTGGTTGGGTAAGATTCATTTTCGCTATCGCCGAATTGATAAATTGGTATTAATGACGACTCAGATTTATCTGGTCCGCGCCAAAGGCGATACTGATGCTATCAAGAAGGAAGAGTGGATGCACGACATAAAATGGTTTAAATTTTATGACGCACTGGAACAGATTGAATATGAAGATATTGGAAAATTAATGTTACTTGCAATGAAGAGAATAAGACAGGAGAATTTATGAGCGGGATGCAGACAGCGCCATATCAAGATTTTGCCCGAGACAAATTGGGCTTTGAATTTAATGATATCCAAATATTAATTACGGCCTTGACGCACCGTAGCTATGTTAACGAACACAAAAAAAGTGTTAACGAGCATAATGAGCGACTGGAGTTTTTGGGAGATGCTGTTTTGGAGTTGGTTGTAACCGACTATCTCTATAGGAACCATAACGAACCAGAAGGAACTTTGACTAACCTTCGAGCCGCTTTGGTTAGAACCGAGAGTATTGGTGCCGCTGGTGCCGCACTTGGCTATGAGCCACTCGTTAGGATGAGCCGAGGTGAAAAGCAAGGTGGCGACAGAGCCAGGCAACAGATATTGGCTAATGCTTTTGAGGCAGTTATCGGCGCAATTTATCTAGAGCGTGGTTATGATGATGCATCTTCATTTATCCATAAGAACATAATCAGTAAACTTGCTGCGATATTGGAGTCGGGTAGTTGGCGCGATGCCAAATCTCATCTTCAAGAAGTCTCACAGCGCATGGATAGCCGGACACCACAATATCGTGTTATCGAAGAGGTTGGTCCTGATCACGACAAGATATTTACGCTTGGCGTTTATGTCGGTGACAGGTTAATGGGTACAGGCAGTGGCCCTAGTAAGCAGGTTGCTCAGCAACAAGCTGCCCAGGCGGCACTGGATGAATACGCCAAGCGCGCTAACTGATTGACATCAGATTAGAAACAGTGTAATATTACTCAAGAGTTAAAAAATCAATTTAAAGATAAAGGAATTTACAAATTTATGCTCGCAATCCGCTTGCAACGCGTTGGCCACACCGGTCACGCAATGTACCGAATTATTGTCCAAGAAGCTCAAAAACAGCCAACTAGTGGCCGTGTTATTGCTTTTGTTGGAACTTACGACCCACATACCAAAGAATGCAAAGTTCAAGTTGAGCCAGCTCAGAAGTTTTTGGATGCAGGTGCTCAACCTTCACCACGAGTAGTCAAGTTGCTAAAGGCCGCTGGTGTTAAGTTGCCAAAATGGGCCGAAAAAGCTCCTATTGTTAAAGCTAAAGCTATTCGACACACCGAAAAGTTACGTAAAAATCAGCCAAAAGACAAAGAATAATATTCGCGCTTGGCAACATTGCCAACGTGATACAATATAACTTATAATACTAGTGTTATTAAATATGCAGAGGGAGGCAATATGCCGACAATAGACCAACAATTCATAGAATATATTGTAAAATCACTCGTAGGACATCCAACCGACGTTGTTGTCGACCGATTAATTGACGAAAAGGGCGTTTTACTGTCTTTGACAGTAAACCCAGAGGATTTGGGGCGTGTCATTGGCAAAAGGGGCGTAACAGCTCAAAGCTTGCGCACTTTACTGCGTGCACTTGGTACGAAAAATGACGCTAGATACAATCTCAAGATTATCAACAATGATGATCAACGCGATAATTATGCAACTTCAGTCGCTCCAGCTACTAATACTTCAACATCAGATGAAGAAACTAGCGAGCCTGTGAAGAACTCAACAGATGAAGCTGTGGATAATGGTTATGACTACTCAAAAAAGACCCGCGAAGAGCTTGCAGAACTAGACGACCTGGATATATAATCATAAATAGTTACAAGCAAATTGCTTGAACTGCGAGAATAGATGCTCTATGCGAGCAACAATAATATATATTGTTGAGAGATTTATATGTTAGAAAAACCACCTTTCGGGGTGGTTTTTTTGTTGTTTTGCTCTATGATGGTTACAGATGATTAAAATACAAGTAATTACATTATTCCCTGAAATGTTTGACGGCGTTCTTAATAGCTCGATGATGTGGAAGGCTCAAGAGAAACAAGCGGTTGAATTCCGCCTGATTAATTTGCGTGATTTTGGGCTCGGACTCAGGAAACGAGTTGACGATACGCCATATGGTGGTGGTGACGGCATGCTACTCATGGCCGAACCACTGTTTTCTGCAATTAACCATGCCAAGGAGCGTTGTCCAAATGCCAAAGTGGTCCTAATGACGCCGCGTGGCGTGCGCTGGGTGCAGTCTGAGGCTCAGAAGTGGGCTGATAGTAATGATGACTATATTTTTGTCTGTGGTCGCTACGAGGGCTATGACGAGCGAATTTTGACATTGGTTGATATGCAGGTAAGTGTTGGTGACTATGTGCTGACCGGCGGTGAATTACCGGCTATGACGATTATTGATAGTGTTGTTCGTCTGATCCCCGGAGTTTTAGGAGGCGAGACTAGCGCCTCGATTGAGAGTTTTAGCGACGGTGAAACGCTAGAGTTTCCTCAATACACTAGACCAGAAGTGTTTAAAGGACTAGAGGTTCCAAAAGTTCTGCTAACCGGCAACCACGCCGAAATTGCCAAGTGGCGAAAAAGTCAGTCACTCAAGATTAGTTCGTCAGACAAATAATTGACTAAAATAGTCTAGGATGTTATTGTATGTCTATTGCGGATTGGATGTCCGTGACGATTCCGTTGGAGGTGGGAAATATGGTTGAGCGCTATATTGAATCAGGTCCGAGCTACGATGAGCTTTGTTTTTGTCTTTCGAAGACAAAGGGGTCGTCGAATATCGATGCAAGGGCTAGGTTTTCGATGGTACTAACCAGAGAAGACAATAGCCAAGAGTATTCCGACTTGCTTCTCTATATCACGGAAGTGAGAAGAGGCAAAAATGGGACAGTCAGCTTTGTTGGCTGTACCGAAAGAGGTGGGGTGTACATCTGCAATAAGTACTTCGAAAAAAACGGGTCGGAAATCTTTCCAGAGAGAAAGTCGAAGAAGGGATGTGACTGATTTGGCTAATAACCTATTCAGAAAAATATTCAGAATCATTAGGGGGCCGAGCTTTCTTGAACTTTGTGTGGCATTGGGTAGTTTTTACGAAGCCACACTACGCGAAGCAAGATTTCTCGTCCGCAAGGACTGTGAGGAAGAGCTAGACATTTTGTTGACTATTACAATGGTTGACAATACCAGCAGGGATGGCTCGGTCAATTTTAAAGGGGTTGGCCGTGACGGACAAAATTGGTCCGGTTCGTACAATTTTCTTGACGGCTCGTATGGTTCGATCGAAAAGATCTGAGCCTAGCGCGCAAAAAAATCATCCACCAGAAGCCCGGCATAGCGCCGGGCTTCAAAAATAATAAAATCTTTGCATTATTGACCATATAATCATTTGGTGGTATAACATCTTAAGACGCAGGCTAAAATCTTGCGCCAATATTTTCAGGGGGGGTGGTTCATGAATGTCTACCAAAATTCAACAGGTATTCATAGTCCACGGTGGTCCAAGTAGTGCAAGTAGGTTGGTACAGTGCCTACTGCACGCATACGCAACAATAACGTACGTGCCGATTTTCAAAGTCACGTCCGTTACAGACCCTGGTCCGTTCGAGATTAAACTTACCATCATTGGTCTCGAACACACAGATTGCTCTGGCGAAAGCTTCCACATAATTGGAGTTGACGCTGCAGGCATCCGCTATAAGGGCAATTACGATTGCTCAAGCCAGAGTGGGAGATTAACTCGCCTATAGCGAGTTACTATATCATCTAACTCGGCAAATTAGCCCAGTCCGAACAGGACTGGGCTAAAAAAATACTCATAAATTAGGAAGCCCCGCTAATAAAAGCGGGGCAGTTGTGGTGGATTTCGAAGTGCGACTAGTCACAACAAATGTTTTTTGGTGATATGTTTGTTTTTGTAACTTTCGCTACTTGTTACTTTATGTGATATTAATAAAAAGCGCAAGTACTATGATAAAAATAACAACATTTGTCGACAGACTTATCTAGACGTATACTAAAAAGCATGAGTATATTTCAAAAAGCGATACCAGCGAAAAAGCCCCGAACGACAAATTCGCAAAAAATTGCCTACGCATACGCTGCGGTATTAGTGATATTAATACTTAGTCAGCTATTCACATTTGATGATTTTATTAGATTAATAGAGAGTTTTTGGTTACCGGGCGGGATGTCAGGGGCACACTTATTAGGCAGTTCTATTATTGCTTGTGAATTATTAGCCTTGCCATTTTTGCTTAGGATAGATTTGAGTCGACTAATGCGAATTATTTGTATGGTTCTGTCATGGTTGGTGCCGCTGATTTGGTTTGGGCTGTCGCTGTGGGTTAATTTGACGGTGAATGCAATTTCAAATATTGGCTTTTTGGGGTCATTGGTCCAGCTTGCACCGGGGTGGTGGGCTGTGCTGGTGTGTGTTGCGCTGGGAATTCTGTCGGCTTGGGCTAGTTGGGGACTTTGGCCTGGTAAAAGAAAGTAATTAGTTGTTTTATCTTGAAAATAAAGCTATTATTAATATTATTAAAGGGGGAATCGTGAAATGAACAAATATATTGAAAAAATTGAAGAGACTTTAGCCAAATGGCTAAAAGCAGTACCTCATCTACCGGTCAAATTTACTAAATGGGTTGCCACAAATTTATGGTGGATAGTCCTAATAGGAGTAATCTTGTCGGTCTTTAGCCTATTAGCTATGTTCACGGCGCTATTTGCGATATTCGCTTATTTGAACCTTGGCACAACTACAGTATTGGGTCATTACGTCACATCGTCATATTCTGTCTTCTCAGCATTGGCATCTATTGTGTCGATACTGTTTATGGTTGGAACGATTGTCCTTACGGCAATGGCGATTAGCCCATTAAAGTCTTCTTTGAGGAAGGGCTGGTCATTACTGTTCATGGTCATGTTAATTCAAGTAGCCTTTGTTGTTATCAGCGCGATTTTAAGTGGCAATGTTTTCCTATTTATCTCTAACTTACTTTCAGGCGCGGTAGGTATTGCCATTAGTGCATACCTATTATTTGAACTTCGTTCATACTTTGTCGGCAAGGCCGTCAAGGCAACAGTTGTTCCAGCAAAAAAGTAATTCAATATCATTACCACTTGAGCTGACATCTGTATTGGTGTACAATTTGTATGGCTAATGGGATGTCGCCAAGTGGTAAGGCACTGGTTTTTGGTACCAGCATCCGGGGGTCCGAATCCCTCCATCCCAGCCATAGAAAAAATCCTAGGTCTTTAGATCTAGGATTTTTTCTATAACTAGGTCGGTCGGGATCCGAACCCCCGCTTTTGCGAAGCAAAAGTACGCGGGGTCCGGCGTAGTGCAGTTTGTCAAAATTAGCTTGCTCATTTTGAAAACAAGCGGAGGAGCAACTTGTTGCGATATCCCTCCATCCCAGCTTGTTTTTTCGGGTTGCGGAACGTGACCGAATCCCCACCTGTCTATTCAACTAGAACGGACAGGCCTCCATCCCGCGGTGTCTTATTTGGTTGATTTTTTAATTGTGCTTATTATTTCCGACAAACTACTACTGCTTTTAACGAAATAGTTTTTTATTCCCAGAATTTCATAAGTTGAAATCTTTTCATCACTGACTGAATTTGTCACAACAAAAACTGGTATGTTATGCCATTTTTCATTTGATTTTAGATTATACATAAAGTCAATTCCATTTTTGCTGCCTAGTAAATAATGATCCAGCCATACTGCGTCAATTTGTGGGGACTCTTCTAGCAGTTTTATCGCATCATCAACATTATTTGACAATAGGACTAAAAAGCCGCTTTTTATTAAACTAGTTTTAATCGCAACGCTAAGTGCACGTTCGTCTTCAAGTACTAGTACGGTCTTATTCATATAATCTTATATTCCTATTCTATGGTTTTATTGCCACTTTTTTGCTTCATTCCTGATTTAGGTAATGTGATAGTAAATGTTGTCCCCTTATTCTCGACTGACTCAAAAGATACGTCTCCACCAGCTTCGTCAATAATTGACTTTACGATATATAGGCCCAATCCAGTCCCTTCGGCGTCCATTGCTCGTACATTATCCGCTCTAAATAGTTTTGTGAATATTTTATTGCGTTGCGACTTAGGAATTCCATATCCATTGTCTGTAACTTTGATTTGAAAAGCATTTTTAGAATCATCTGGGTCATATTCAGCAGATATATTTATTTTGCCGTTTTTAGGAGTATATTTGATGGCATTCGAGACA
>CAIMUU010000111.1 GCA_903844835.1 uncultured bacterium
CCAAAATAATAAACCCATCAATGATGGGTTTATTATTTTGGTACACCCGGAGGGACTCGGACCCCCGGCCTTTCGGTTCGAAGCCGAACGCTCTATCCAGCTGCCATATCATTCGATATGGCCATGTCGGATGACATGGAGCTACGATAAATAAAAAAGACGAGCGTTAGCTCGTCATCTTAATATGGTACACCCGGAGGGATTCGGACCCCCGACCACTTGGTTCGAAGCCAAGTGCTCTAATCCACTGAGCTACGGGTGCATATTTTTATTAATAATATCTCGATATTGTTGCCTGAGAAGTCGTTTCCCCTCAGTAGTTTTGAGATATTTTTCTCTGCGCTGCGCGTCTGTCTTTAGGCTATACGCTTCATAACCCAACATGGTAACGGGCAGATATTTACTGGTTGTAGTGACGTTGCCACTTTCGTGTCGCCTCATCCGAAGTTTTAAATCGGATGTTGAACCAGTATATATCTGACTATTGCTCATTTTTAACAAATATACATAATACACTTGTCGATTATAGCACTAGGCTAATTCACTACCATATCATTCGATATGGCCATGCCACGTCATATCGACATGATGTGATCGGATGACATGGCGGGTGCATATTGCGCACAGGGGTAATTATACCACGCCGACCAATCTTGAGCTATAATAAATAAACATATGGATATTCACACAAACATACCGATAAAAAACCTAACTACAATGAAAATTGGCGGTAACGCCCGGTTTATGACCGAAATTCACACCCCCGAAGAAATCGAAACCGTATACAAAAATGCCAAAAAGCAATCACTACCGATCTTTGTCATCGGTGGCGGAAGTAACGTCATTGCCAAAGACGAAGGTTATAGCGGAATAATTGTCCGTATTCGGATCCCAGGGTTTGAAGTAATTGCAGATGATTTAAATTCTACAACCATTCGAATTGGTGCTGGCGAAAACTGGGACTCAGTCGTCAAGCGAACAGTTGATATGGGTCTTAGTGGTATCGAATCAATGTCAGGCATACCCGGGACGGCTGGCGCTGGACCGGTTCAAAATATGGGAGCTTATGGCCAAGAAATTGCCGACACACTTCAGTCACTAAGCGTTTTTGACAGCCAAACTGGTATTTTTATCTTATTGACCAACGATGACTGCAAATTCTCATATCGGAACAGTATTTTTAGGGACAGCGCCAAGGGTCGCTACGTCATCGCATCAATCGTATTAAAGTTATCAAAAAACCAACCTCAACCACCGTTTTACGAAGCTTTACAAAAATATTTTGATGAACATAACATCAAATTGTTTACCCAAAAAGTCGTCAGAGATGCAGTGCTTGATTTGCGCAACATCAAGCTACCCGACCCGACCAATTTGCCAAACTCTGGTTCATTTTTTAAAAACGCAATCGTTGAGGCCTGGCAAACAGCAGATTTGAAAAAAATTGACCCAAATATCCCACTTTACGATATGGGCGATGGTAAATTTAAGGTGCCAACTGGTTGGTTAATTGAAAATGTCGGCTTAAAAGGCCAACTACTGCACGGCATTCGCATTTACGACAAGAACGCCCTGGTTTTGGTCAACGAGTCCGCGGCATCATACGCCGACCTAGCTAAGGCTCGTGACGAGATAGTCAGACAAGTTATCAGTAAATTTCACATCCAAATTGAACAAGAGCCACTTGAAATTTAGCAGACTTGCGATTTGACTCCAAAAACCTTATGCTATTTGTATGAAGACTAAAGGATTCACTATTGTTGAGCTTATTGTCGTTATCACAATAATGGGAATTCTATTGGTCCTTGGCGTTGTCAATTTTTCAAGCTCTCAGGCCAACTCGCGTGACTCTGAGCGCAAAACCGATATCGAAACCATCGCTACTTATCTTGAAAACTATTACAGATCTGGCACTACCGGCGCAGCTGTTGGTAAATATCCGTCAGTTGACCCTACTAATAGTTTAATTGGCCAAGAATCAACATATTTTAAGGACTTAAAGGCAGACGCTATAAAAACACCAGGCAATCTAACCTCTTCGTTGGTTGCAGCCGAACAATCTGATTCAATAATTGGTAAAATCGTAGTGTCCCAGACACTATAAGAATAACAAGTTACTTCGGGTAACAAATAACTACCATCACGAAGTTCAAAATAATCTGCCTTAAATCTTTTTGATTTACTTTTAGTTTTCACACCAGACACATTCAATTCTTTACATTTTTCATTTCCAATCCCATAGGCTTCAAATAACCCTGCCCATTTGTTAATATTTCTTTTCCAATACTGATATGAATTAAACGCTACAC